>NZ_JBHSPC010000015.1:173472-212037 GCF_042656345.1 Streptomyces incanus | reverse complement strand
GGCGCCGGTCGCCGGGGTGCGTGCTAGCGTCACGAAACAGGCAGGTCGCCGGCGACCACGCCGTTACCGTGAGCAGAAGACGCGCTACGACGACGCGCACACGAAGACGCGATACGAAGACGCCATACGGGGAGTGCCTTCAGGTGGCCACAGCGGAGCCGAAACGCGCCGACGACGCCGATCCGGGCCCGGAGACCGGCCCGCGAATACCCCTGCCGGAAGCGGACGGCCGGCCACCGGGCGCGGGCACGCCGGAAACACCGCCCCCTGCCCCCACCGCTTCCTCCACGACCGAGACCCCCGACACCTCGGTCCGCGTCTCCCGTCCCAAGGCCGTCGTTCTCGCGGTGCGTACCCGGATGCTGCGGCATCCGGTGCTGGCCGTCACCGCGCTCGCCGGTGCACTGCACGTCGTCTGGTTCTTCACGTTCGCGAACAGTGGCGGTGACCTCGCGGCGCAGGACGCCTGGGCCGAGTTCGTCGGCCGGCACCCCGACTCCGCGTACAACATGGCCTGGTACGGCGGTATGCACGCGGTGTCGTACAGCGTGGTGTCGCCGTACCTGATGGCGGTGCTCGGTGTACGGACGACGATGATGCTCGCGGGGACGGTGTCGGCCGCGCTGCTGACGATGCTGCTCATCCGCAGCCGGGCTGTGCGCAATCCGCTGTGGGCCGCGCTCGCGGGAGTGTTCGGGCTGCTGGGCAACGCGGTTTCGGGGCGGGTGACGTTCGGGCTGGGCGTGATGTTCGGGCTGGCCGCGGTCGCCGTCGTGTTCTGCTGGCCGTACCGCTGGCGCTACAAACGTTGGGCGAAGGCCCTGTGCGCGGCGCCGCTGGCGGCGCTGGCCACGATGTCCTCGCCGGTCGCGGGCCTGTTCGTGGGGCTGGTGGCGGTGGCGCTGTTCCTGCAGAAGCGTCGGCCGGGGGCATGGGCGCTGGGGCTGGGGCCGACCGTGGTGGTGGCGGTGTCGGCCTGGCTGTTCCCGTTCTCGGGGACGCAGCCGATGGGGTTCGGTTCGGCGTTCCTGCCGCTGGTGTTCTCGGTCCTGGTGTACGTCCTGGTGCCCCGGGAGTGGGTCACGGTCCGGATCACGGCCGCGGTGTACGGGCTGGGCGTGGTGCTGGTCTGGCTGGTGAGTTCGCAGATCGGTTCCAACATGACGCGGCTGGCGATGCTGTTCGCCGGGGTGGCGCTGGTGGCGGCGCTGCCGTTCGCGGTGCCGCGGAGCCGTAAGTGGTATGCGATCGTCGTGGCGTTCGCCGGGTTCGTCGGGTGGATCGGCTTCAAGTCGGTCGACGACGTCGTACACACGACGCCGGCCGCGTCCTGGGCGCGTGAGCTGGCGCCGCTGGTGAACGAGCTCCAGGAGGTCGGCGCCGACAAGGGGCGGGTGGAGGTCGTCCCGGCGCGTTCGCACCGGGAGGCCTCGGCGCTCGCGCCGTACGTCAACCTGGCGCGGGGCTGGAACCGGCAGGCCGACATGGAGCGCAACCCGCTCTTCTACGACGACACCCTTAATTCGGCGAACTATCACGAGTGGCTGAAGCGCTGGGCCGTGCACTTCGTGGTGCTGCCGAAGGACACGCCGGACGGTGACGGCGGTGAGCGGGAGCGGGAGCTGGTGCAGCGGGGACTGCCGTATCTCCAGCAGATCTGGGGCGACGCCAACTGGCAGCTGTTCGCGGTGCACGACCCGTCCTCGCTGGCCGAGCCGAACACGGTCGTGGAGCGGGCCAGCCAGAGCGAGATGACGATGCGGGTCGAGAAGGCGGGCCGGGTCGTCGTACGCATCCCGTACTCGCCGTGGCTGAGCATCATCGACGCGGACGGCAAAAAGCTGAAGGGGCCGCAGGAGACGGAGGAGTCCAGGAACCGCTCCGCCGGCGGGAGGGAGGGCGAGCCGAAGACGTACGACAACGTCAACGGCTGCCTGATGGAGACGGAGGAAGACGAGAACGGCGACCAGTGGACGGTGCTGCTCGCACCGGAGCCGGGCATGTACCGGCTGGCGGCGCCGTACGGCGTACCGCGGGGCACACCGTGCCCGGAGGAGCTGCGCTGACCGTGGCAGCCGGTCCTCGTCGCCGCTCGCCGGCCGACGGCGAACGGACCTGAACGGCTGCCCGGCGGAGGCGACGAGTTCCACCCGGCCACCCGGCCCCGATCCGGCCGACGCGCCGTCGTGGCCGTTGCACCCTTCCGCGGCACGTTCAACATCATGAACCTCGATCATCAACGTGAACATCTTTGCGCGCTCTTGACTCTCCACTTTCTTGTCGTGCCCACGCCTACGCGCTCACGATGAGCGGGCACTTCGCACCCTGCCGCAGGCGCACCTCGGATCCACCGCACACCTACCCCGCTCGGGCGAAGTGCCAACCAGCTGAGCGGAGTTCACATGGCGGACCCCGGAAGGGGGGACATGAACAGTCTCGACTGGTCGGTGCTCATCGGCTACTTCGCGGTGATGGTCGCCATCGGTGTCTGGTCGCACAAGCGGGTGGACAACGTCAGCGACTTCTTCACGGCCGGCGGCAAGATGCCCTGGTGGCTCTCCGGCATCTCCCACCACATGTCGGGTTACAGCGCGGTGATGTTCACCGGCTACGCCGGCATCGCGTACACGTACGGCGTGACGTCCTTCGTCACCTGGTCCTTCCCCATCGCCCTCGGTATCGCCATCGGGTCGAAACTGTTCGCCCCGCGGATCAACCGGCTGCGCTCCCGGCTCCATGTGGCGTCCCCGCTGGAGTACCTCAAGAACCGCTACGACCTGAAGACCCAGCAGGCACTGGCCTGGTCCGGCATGCTGCTGAAGATCGTGGACGTGGGCGCGAAGTGGGCGGCGATCGCCACCCTGCTCGCGGTGTTCACCGGCGTCTCGCTCAACCAGGGCATCCTCATCACCGGCGTGGTCACGGCGGTCTACTGCACCATCGGCGGCCTGTGGGCGGACGCGCTGACAGAGTTGGGCCAGTTCGTCATCCAACTGCTGGCCGGCATCACCATGTTCGTCGCGGTGATGGCCGAACTCGGCGACCACGGAGGCTTCTTCGGCGTGTGGGACGAGCCCGAGCTCCAAGGGCACGCGGAGCCGCTGGTCGGGCCGTACGGCACGATCTTCCTGATGGCGTTCCTCTTCATCAAGCTGTTCGAGTACAACGGTGGCATGCTCAACCAGGCCCAGCGGTACATGGCCACGGCCACACCCCGCGAGGCGGAGCGCTCGGCGCGGCTCTCTGCGGTGCTGTGGCTGGTCTGGCCGCTGGTGCTGTTCTTCCCGATGTGGATGTCGCCGCTGCTCGTGGAGTCCCAGAAGGCGGACGGGTCCGACTCGTACGCCCTGATGACCGAACAGCTCTTGCCACACGGCCTGTTGGGCCTGGTCATCGTGGGCTTCTTCTCCCACACGATGGCGATGTGCTCCTCGGACGCCAACGCCATCGCGGCCGTGTTCACCCGGGACGTCGCCCCGGTGCTGTCCGCGAAGGCGCGGCGGTGGAACGACCGGTCGGGGCTGGTCGCGGCCCGGGTGACGACCGTGGTCTTCCTCGGCCTGTCCATGGCGGTGGCGACCCAGGTCAACTCGCCGACGTTCAAGGACATCATCACCGTGGTCATCAAGTGGGTGGCCGGTCTGATGGGACCGATCGCCATCCCGATGATGCTGGGGCTGCTGCGCCCGTTCCGCCGCTCGGGCCCGACCGCGGCGCTCACCAGCTGGTCCATGGGCCTGCTGGCCTTCTGGCTGGTGAACTACCCGATCAACTGGGCCGTCGAGGGGGGCGTGCCCCTGGAGTACCAGGTCTCGATCCCGCTCGCCGTCTCACTGATCCTGTACGTCCTGATCGGCTACGCGAAGCCGGAGAACACCCCGGAGCGGATGGCGGTCATCGAGCACATCAACACCGACGACGGCTCCGCCGCGGCGGCGGTACCGGCCCCGGCAGGCGCCCCGGACGCGGCATCCGCCCGGACGACGGACTAGGGCTCCGGCAGGCAGCGTTCGCCCGTCGAGGAGCGGCGTCCGGTGGGTGCTCTGGGGGTCCCCCTGCTCGAAGAGCTCGGTGGAGTGCCGGCCGGAAGTCCTCGTACCGGATGTACCTGGACTTTCGGCCGGTGCGGCGAGAGTGCGTGCCGGGCGTCGCGACGGAGCGGACGTCGCCTGTGGGGGCACTGGGACCCGTCGGGCCGTCACGGGGTCACGGGGTCACGGGGCCGCCCGGGCAGAGCTGTCATCACCCGGTCAGGACGCCTCCCGCCCCACGCGGGTAGCGCGCCAGCCAGGCCGGGGACGAGCCGGCCGGGCCGTGCAGGGCGGGGCCCTGGGTCATCTCCATGGCGAAGTCGTCGGCGAGTTCCAGGATCGTGGGACGGCCCTCCAGTTCGGCCAGCCAGGCCGGCGGGAGGGCCGTTTCGCCGTGCAGGGCTCCCAGCAGCCCGCCGGTCAGCGCACCGGCCGCCGCGCTGGGCCCGTCCATGTTGACGGCGAGGCACAGCCCGTGGCGTACGTCCTCCCCCACCAGCGCGCAGTACACGGCGACGGCGACGAGCCCTTCGGCCGTACCCGCCCCGGCGAGCCCCGCGATCCGCTCCGGCGTGGGCATCCCCTGCCGTACGGCCCCCAGCGCCTGCTGCAGGGCGTCCGACACCGGCTGGTGCCCCGGCCGTGCGGCCAGCAGCGCGAGCGCCCGCTGCACCGCCGTGTCGAGGGTCTCGCCCCGGGCCAGCCCGTGCACGATCACCGCGTACCCGCCGGCCGCGAGGTAGGCGGCCGGGCGGCCGTGGGTCTGCGTCGCGCACTCCACGGCGAGCTGGGCGACGAGCTGCGGCTCCCAGCCGACGAGCAGCCCGAAGGGCGCCGAGCGGGCCGCCGCCTCGGGGCCCGCCTCCCCGGGGTTCTTGGGCGCCTCGGGCGTGCCCATGGTCTCGTCCCCGAGCCCGACCAGCAGCGCGCGGGCCGGGTCGCGGCGGGCGTAGAGCCACTCCTCGCGCGCGAGCCACCCGTCCTCCTCGCGGCGCTCGTCGGGCCCCCAGTCCCGCTGGGTGGTCGCCCAGCGCAGGTACGCGCGGTGCAGATCGGTCGGCGGGTGCCAGGCACCGGTGTCGCGCCGCACCTGGGCGCGGATGAGGCCGTCCACGGAGAACAGGGTCATCTGGGTGAGATGGGTGACGGCACCGCGCCGGCCGTGGGCGGGGGCGGGTCCGGTGAGCCCGGCGGCGCCGTGCGTCTGCCGGATCGCGTCGATGCCCTGCCCGTCCACGGGCGCGCCCAGCGCGTCCCCGAGGGCCACGCCGAGCAGCGTTCCGCGCACCCGGCTGCGGAAGTCCTGCTGCTCGCGGCGCCCCCACACGGGCCCGGAAGTCGCATCCACCCAGACCTCCCGGACACCGTGCGTACGTGCGACGCCAAGCACTGTATGCGAACAGGGGCGGTCGGTTCAGGGCACGGAGAGGTATGGGAGCGGTGACCGAAGTGACCGACCTGACCCCACCTGGTCACCTACGCCCGGCCTCGTACGGTACTCAGGGCTGAGCGCTCCAGGTGGGCGTCGGGCCGTGCTCCGGACCGTGCCCGTGCGTGGGACGGCGTGCGGAATCGTGTCGGGTCACGGGCTGTCACAGGGGGAAGAAACCCGCCATGTCCACCACCACACGGCGCACTTCCCCCGATCGCCACGCCGCTCACCGTTGCCGTCGCCCTCCACCTGACTCTCGTCTTCTTCGGCGGCAAACACACAGCCGGGACACTTATGGCATTTGTAATGCCACAATGGGCCCATGGCAGACGACGACACCGATTTCCCTCCCGGCGACGGTCCCAGCAGTGGCGTCTCCGTCACCCTCACCGCCGGTACCCTGCGGGCGATCCGTGAGCGGGTCGGCCAGCGGGGTGTCTCGGCATATCTGGAGAGAGCGGCTCAGCGGCAGATCGAGCGGGATCAGCTGGATGAGCTGATCGCCGCCTTCGAGGAGGTGCACGGGCCTGCGGACCCGGAGGCCGTGGCGGCCAAACGCGCCCGGCTCACCGGAGAGGGCTCCGGGGCGGGGGTCGCCGCGTGAGCGGTGCTCTGGTCCTGGACAGCGAAGGACTGGCAAAGGCCGTGCAGCGGGACCGGGAAGTGCACGAGTGGCTGGCGGCCGCCCGTGACGCCGATCTGCCCGTGATCACCTCCGCCGTGGTGCTGGTCGAGGTGATCCATCCGAAGATCAACGAGGCAGCGCTACGGTGGACGCTCTCACGTGTGCGCGTGGAACCGGTCGCCCAGGCGCTTGCCCAGTCCGCCGCCGCTCTGTTGCGTGCCGCCGGCCTTCACGGCCACAAGTACGCCATCGACGCCATGCTCTGCGCGACCGCCCTGCAGCACCCCGGTCGGGTGACCATCCTGACCTCCGACGTGGAGGACGTCGGCCTGCTCACTGCCGGGCATCCGCGTGTGGTGGCCGAGAAGGTCTGAGGTCGCGCGGTTATTCGACGACCCGGACCGTCGTGCCCGTGGTGCCGAAGGTCCACAGGGCCTCGCCGTCGGCCTTGGCCACGCGGATGCCGCCGGTCCGGCGGCCTTCGGCGGGCGGGGGTGAGGAGCCGTCGACGGCGTTGGAGAAGGCGATGGAGACGCCCGACTTGGCAGCGAAGTAGACGATGTGCTCGATGTCCACGCCGTCGCTGCCGGTCGTGGCCTCGGTGCGGGTGCCGATCGTGTACGTACCGGGGTCGGGGGCGACCGTGCCCGGCCAGACCTCGAAGGAGCGGCGGGGGGCGTCGCTGGCGTCGACCAGCCACACCTGTTTGTCGTCGAGCGAGTAGACGATACGGCGGCCGGTGCCGGAGTCGGCCGGGACCGCCGACTCCTTCGGCTCCGCCTCCGGCTTCTCCTGGCCCCCGGGATCGGCGGACGGTTTCGCGTCCGCCGCCGGCGTGCTCGGGCGGCTCGTGGACGCGGTGGGCTTCGTCCCCCGGTCCGCCTGGACACCCAGGACCGCCACTACGGCTATCGCCCCCGTGGTCAGCCCGGTCACCCAGACCCACGAAGGAAGACGGGCAGGCACCGGTACGCATCTCCTCAGCTACGAGTACCCCTCACCTCCGGGGCCCGATCATCGTACTGCCCGGCCTGCCTCGATTCCCCCCTCGACAGCCCCGTCCCCGCTCGTCCCCGGCCTCAGCGCCCCGGACAAAAGGGGCGCCCGGCTCGCGACGCCCGGCACGCACTCCCCCGAGCTCTTCGAGCAGGGGGGACCCCCAGCCGCGTTGCCGGAAGATCCTGGTAGCTCCTCCCCCGCCCTCGGCTCCGCTCGAGCGGGGGGACCCCCACCGAGGACCTTCCGGCGCCTTGCGATCGCACGCACCGGACACCGCGAGCTGATCGGACTCCCCTTCTGTTCGGGGCTCTCAGTCCAGCACCGGCAGCAGTTCCGGCAGGTGGCCGTCCGAGGTGCGGGCCGCTTGCTGCCGCTCCTCCGGGACCTCGCCGTACAGGGTCGTACGGGGCCTGGCCGGGCGGCCCGCCGCCTCCGCCACGGCGATCAGGTCCTTGACGGACTTGTACGAACCGTAGGAGGAACCCGCCATGCGGGAGATGGTCTCCTCCATGAGGGTGCCGCCGAGGTCGTTGGCGCCGGAGCGGAGCATCTCCGCCGCGCCCTCCGCGCCCAGCTTGACCCAGCTGGTCTGGATGTGGGGGATGTGGGGGTGGAGGAGGAGGCGGGCCATCGCCGTGACCGCGCGGTTGTCGCGGGTCGTCGGGCCGGGGCGGGCGATGCCGGCCAGGTAGACGGGGGCGTTGGTGTGGATGAAGGGGAGGGTGACGAACTCCGTGAAACCGCCGGTGCGCTGCTGGATGCCGGCCAGGGTGCGCAGGTGCCCGAGCCAGTGGCGGGGCTGGTCGACGTGGCCGTACATCATCGTCGAGGAGGAGCGGATGCCCAGGTCGTGGGCCGTCTCGACGACCTCGATCCAGGTGGCCGCCGGCAGTTTGCCCTTGGTCAGGATCCAGCGGACCTCGTCGTCGAGGATCTCCGCCGCCGTGCCGGGGACGGTGTCCAGGCCGGCCTCCTTGGCGGCGGTCAGCCATTCGCGGATCGACAGGCCGGCGCGGGTGGCGCCGTTGACCACCTCCATCGGGGAGAAGGCGTGCACATGCATGCCGGGGACGCGTTCCTTCACCGCCTTCGCGATGTCGAAGTACGCCGTGCCGGGCAGGTCGGGGTGGATGCCGCCCTGCATGCAGACCTCCACCGCGCCCACGTCCCACGCCTGTTGGGCCCGGTCGGCCACCTGCTCCAGGGAGAGCGTGTAGGCGTCGGCGTCCGTGCGGCGCTGCGCGAAGGCGCAGAAACGGCAGCCGGTGTAGCAGACGTTGGTGAAGTTGATGTTGCGGGTGACGATGTAGGTGACGTCGTCGCCGACCGCCGTCTTCCGTACGTCGTCCGCGATCCGGCACAGGGCGTCCAGCGCCGGACCGTCGGCGTGCAGGAGGGCGAGGGCCTCGTCGTCGGTCAGCCGGGTCGGGTCGTCGGCGGCCGTCGCCAGGGCCTGGCGTACGTCGGTGTCGACGCGCTCGGGCCGCATGCCGGGGGCGGCGGCCTCGCGCAGGGCGCCCCAGTCGCCGTACACCTCGTCGAAGTCGTCGCGGCGGTCGGTGGTGCGGCCCTCGGTGTCGATGGTGCGGTGCAGGTCGGTACGGCCGGTGGCGGTGAACGCCTCGTCCGGCTCCTGCCACGGGTGGCCCTCGACCACCGCGTCCTCGCGCGCCAGGCCCGTGGCCGGGTCGGCGAGCGCCGCCACGTGCGGGCGCAGCCGCGGGTCCAGCCAGGGCTCGCCGCGTCGGACGAACTCCGGGTAGACGCAGAGGCGTTCCCTCAGCTCGAAGCCGGCCGCGCGGGACCGTTCGACGAGTTCGTCGATCTGCGGCCAGGGGCGTTCGGGGTTCACGTGGTCGATGGTGAGCGGGGAGATGCCGCCCCAGTCGTCGATGCCGGCCGCGATCAGCCGCTCGTACGCGGAGTCGACGAGGTTGGGCGGGGCCTGGATGCGGGCGGTGGGGCCGAGGACGTGCCGGGCGACGGCGACCGCGGCGGTCAGCGCGTCGAGTTCCGCGTCCGGCATGCCGCGCATCGCGGTGTCCGGCTTGGCGCGGAAGTTCTGGATGATCAGTTCCTGGATGCCGTGATGGGCCCGGGAGATCTTCCGCAGCGCGAAGAGGGACTCGGCGCGCTCCTCGTACGTCTCCCCGATGCCGATGAGGATGCCCGAGGTGAAGGGGACCGAGGAGCGGCCCGCGTCCTCCAGGACGCGCAGGCGGACGGCGGGTTCCTTGTCCGGCGAGCCGTGGTGCGGGCCGCCGGGCTCGGACCACAGGCGGGTCGCGGTGGTCTCCAGCATCATGCCCATGGACGGTGCGACCGGCTTGAGCCGCTGGAAGTCGGTCCAGGTCAGCACGCCCGGGTTCAGGTGGGGCAGCAGGCCCGTCTCCTCCAGGATGCGGATGGAGATGGCGCGGACGTACGCGATCGTGTCGTCGTAGCCGTGCGCGTCGAGCCACTCGCGCGCCTCGGGCCAGCGGTCCTCGGGCTTGTCGCCGAGGGTGATGAGGGCTTCCTTGCAGCCGGCGGCGGCGCCCCTGCGGGCGACGTCGAGCACCTCGTCCGGCGACATGAACATCCCGTGCCCGGCGCGGCGCAGCTTGCCGGGCACGGTGACGAACGTGCAGTAGTGGCACTTGTCCCGGCACAGCCGGGTCAGCGGGACGAAGACGCTCTTCGAGTACGTGATCACTCCGGGCCGGCCCGCGGCCAGGAGGCCCGCGTCCCGGACCCGGGCGGCCGAGGCGCACAGGTCCTCCAACTGCTCACCGCGCGCCTGGAGCAGGACGGCCGCCTCGGTGACGTCGAGGGAGACACCGTCCCGTGCTCGCCTGAGGGCGCGGCGCAGGGAGTTCCCGGTCGGGCCGGTTCCGGAGGTCGCGGATGCCGATGTCGTCATTCCTCGAGGATACGTTCGGGGTGATCAGGGCAAAGGGGGGCCATGGGGGTGGCCCGAAGGTACTCGCCGGACATCGTCATCGGGCGTCGACGAACGGCTGGTACGCGTCCAGCGCCCGCAGCACCCCCGCCTCCCCCTCCGGCGGCAGCTGCACCACGACCTCCTCGATCCCCAGCCCGGCGTAGTGGGCGAGCTTGTCCGGGCTGGGCCGGACCGCGTACGGCACGACCTGGAGGGCGCCGGGGTCGCGGCCGGCGTCGGCCCAGGCGGTGCGCAGCGCGGGCAGGGACTCGGACAGGCCGCGCCCGCCGATCGGCAGCCAGCCGTCGGCGTACGCGCAGATGTGCGTGAACAGTTTCGGCCCGGCCGCCCCGCCGACCAGGGTGCGCGGTCCGACGACCGGACCGCGCGGCTTCCGGACCGGCTTGGGGTGCGCGAAGCTGGCCCGGACGCTGCCGAACTCGCCTTCGTACGCGGTCGGTTCCTCCGACCACAGCGCCCGCATCAGGCCCATCCGGTCCCGGACCAGTTCACGCCGCGTCCGCCATTCCACACCGTGGTCGGCGGCCTCCTCGACGTTCCAGCCGAAGCCGACCCCGAGGGTGAACCGGCCGCCGGAGAGGTGGTCGAGGGTCGCGATCTGCTTGGCCAGGTCGATCGGGTCGTGCTGCGCGGCGAGCGTGATGCCGGTGCCGACGCCGAGCCGCTCGGTGACGGCCGCGGCCTGCCCGAGCGCGACGAACGGGTCCAGGGTGCGGGTGTACTCCCGGGGCAGCTCGACGCCCGCCGGGTGCGGGGTGGTCCGCTCGACGGGGATGTGCGTGTGCTCGGGCAGATACAGCCCGGCGTACCCGCGCCGCTCCAGCTCACGGGCGAGCCGGGTGGGGGTGATCGTCTCGTCGGTGAGGAAGATCGTGACGGCGATGCGCATGAACGGCCTTTCGTACGCGGACGACGGAGTCATCAATACCCGGGCCCGGCCCATCTGTCCATACCGACCGGTCGGAACTGATCCCGGCGACGGGAAGGGCGACCAGCGGACTCCCCCGCTGAATCTGCCGATTCCCTTCCCTTGCACGGGAGTTCACTGCTCAATACCAGAGTCGTACCGCACCGGCCCCGCACCACCCAGGCCCAGTCATCCGCCCTGCCATACGCCCTTCCCTCACACGACACCTCGGGAGCAGCAGCATGTGCGAGGAGCACCGGAACACCGGGATCGGACGGCGCGCCGTCTTCCTGACGGGGGCCGCCGCCGCCCTTACCTTGGGAAGCGTGACCTTCGCTTCCGCGGCGGACCGCGGCGACCAGGAGACGAAGACGGTACGCGGCACCCTCGAGCCGGGCGCCCCCGACTTCGTGTACGTCCCCGTCGAAGTACCGGACGGGGTAAGGGAGATCAAGGTCTCCTACACCTACGACAGACCGTCCGTCCCGGCCGGGACCGCGGGCAACGCCCTCGACATCGGCATCTTCGACGAGCGCGGCACCGATCTGGGCGGCAGGGGCTTCCGGGGCTGGTCGGGCGGGGCCCGCACGGAGTTCTTCCTCCGCGCGGACGACGCCACCCCCGGCTATCTGCCCGGCCCGGTGCGGGAAGGCACCTGGCACATCGCGCTGGGCCCGTACACGGTGGCCCCGCGGGGACTGTCGTACGAGATCACCGTCACGCTCACCTACGGGGAGCCCGGCGAGACGGTCCGGCCGGTGTATCCGCCCGAGCGGGCCAAGGGGCGCGGGCGGGCCTGGTACCGGGGCGACTGCCATCTGCACTCCTGGTACTCGGACGGCCGCCGCACCCCGGCCGGGATCGCGGCGCTCGCGCGGGCGGCGGGGCTGGACTTCGTCAACAGCTCCGAGCACAACACGCATGCCGCGCACGCCCATTGGGGTGATGCCGCCGGGGACGACCTGCTGGTGCTGCTGGGCGAGGAGGTCACCACCCGCAACGGGCACGTCGTCGCGCTCGGCACGGACCCGGGCACGTTCGTCGACTGGCGCTACCGGGCCCGCGACAACCGGTTCGGCCGGTTCGCCCGCCGGATCCGCGAGGCCGGGGGCCTGGTCGTACCGGCGCATCCGCACGCCACCTGCATCGGCTGCAACTGGAAGTTCGGCTTCGGCGAGGCGGACGCGGTGGAGGTGTGGAACGGCCCCTGGACGCCCGACGACGAGGTGGCCCTGGCCGACTGGGACAGCATGCTGGTCGCTTCGGTGCGCGAGGAGCGGCGGGGCGGTGACGGCCGGCCGAGCGGGAAGGGCGGGAAGGGCGGGAAGGACGGGCGCGGGGAGATCGGCTGGATTCCGGCGATGGGCGGCAGTGACGCCCACCGGGACCCGGACGTCGTCGGGCATCCGCAGACCGTCGTCCTCGCCGACGAGCTGTCCCGCCGGGCCGTCCAGGAGGGCATCCGCGCGGGCCGTTCGTACGTCGCCGAGTCCGCGCGCGTCTCCGTCGCGTTCACCGCGTCGGGCGGGCGGGGTGAGCACGCCGGTATCGGGGAGCGGTTGGAGGTGGCCGGGAACACGCCGGTCACCGTCCGCCTGGAGGCCTCGGGCGCCCCGCGCTGCACGGTCCGCCTCGTCACCGACCAGGGTGTGCTGCACACCAGCGCCCCGCTGCCGGTGTCCGGCTCGGGCGTCGTCGAGTGGCGGACCACCCCGTCGTACGCCGCCTACGTCCGCGCCGAGCTGCGGCACGAGGCGGCGGCGGGCCCGCTGCCGGGTGTCCTGGCCGCGTTCACCAACCCGATCTTCCTGGGCCGCCGGTAGGCTCCAGGGACCATGAGCCGTCACGCCGAACGCAAGTACCGGGCGGTCACCGCCGTCCAGCGCAGGATCGGCAACCCCCTCCTGCGCCGGCTCCCGTTCCAGACCCTCCTGGAGACCACGGGCCGTGTCTCCGGGCTGCCGCGGCGCACTCCGGTGGGCGGGCGGCGGGTCGGGGACTCCTTCTGGCTGGTGTCGGAGTTCGGTGAGCGGTCCCAGTACGTCCGCAACATCCGCGCGAATCCCCGGGTGCGGGTCCGCGTCCGGGGCCGCTGGTACACCGGCACCGCCCACCCGCTGCCCGACGACGACCCCCTCGCCCGCCTGCGCACGCTGCCCCGCGGGAACAGCCTCGCGGTGTGGGTGATGGGGGCGGAACTGCTGACGGTACGGGTGGACCTGGACGACCGGGACGCTCCCCACCCCGCGTAGCCGGCCGTGCGCGTCGGGCCCGCACCACTCCTCGGCCGTCCGGTCGTCGCGGGCGCGCACGCGCGGCAGGACGGTCCCCTCCGCCCGCCGCCCGCGAGACGGTGGACTCCCGGGCGCGCACGCGCGGCAAGGTGAATCGGCGGTCCGCATCCGCTCGCAGGTGATGATCTCCAGCCCGATCTCGTCCCTGCCGCGTCCGACGGCGGTGTCGAGGCGGGTGAGGGGGCGGTGCGGGTCCTCGTGGACCCGCCGGTCGCCGACGGAGACGATCAGCGGGAATCCGGGGTCCTGGGTCCGCGGCGCCCGAAGCGTCTCCCTGTCTCCGTACGGGGCACCACGACGTCGGCCTGACGTTCCGTCAACAGCACGGGAACGGAAGGCGAACCGAGCCAGGGGCGGGCCCGTGGCGGTGGTGTGCGCGCACACGCCCGTGCGCACGTGTGCGCAGAAGGTGTGGGGGCCTTGCGGACCGTGCGCGCGCCCGTGTGATCGCCGTCTCGCACGGCTGCCGCATCCGTCACGGACAAGGCAGACTGGCGTGGTTGTTCAGGATGCATAGGGGGACTGCATGGACGGTGCACCGCGAGTGCCGGAGCGGCGGCGTCCCGGTTCGCCGGCGACGCCGCCGAAGCCACCAAAGTCGCCGGCGTCGCCCGAGCCGTTGGAGTCACCGGAGCCGTCGGTGCCGTCGGTGCCGCGTTTCAGCGTGCTCGGCCCGGTGCGCGCCTGGCGCGACGGCGAGCCCGTCGGCACCGGCAGTCCGCAGCAGCGCGCGCTGCTCGCCGCCCTGCTGCTCCGCGGGGGCCGTACGGCGACGGCGGCCGAGCTGATCGACGCCCTGTGGGGAGAGGAGCCCCCCTCGCAGGCCCTGGCGGCGGTCCGTACGTACGCGTCCCGGCTGCGGAAGGCGCTGGGTCCCGGCATTCTGGTCAGCGAGTCCGGCGGATACGCGGTGCGCGGGACGGATGAGGGCACGCTGGACGTCGCGGTGGCGCAAGGGCTGGCCGCCGATGCCGAGCGCGCGAAGCACGGCGGGGACCTGTGCACGTCCCGTACGCTCCTGGACCGCGCCCTCGCGCTGTGGGACGGCGAGACGCTGGCGGGCGTACCGGGCCCGTACGCCCGGGCGCAGCGGGTGCGGCTGGAGGAGTGGCGGCTCCAGCTCTCCGAGACGCGGCTGGACATGGACCTGGAGCAGGGCTGCCACGCGGAGGCCGTCTCGGAGCTGACGGCGCTCACCGCGGCGCACCCGCTGCGCGAACGCCTGCGCGAGCTGCTGATGCTGGCGCTGTACCGCAGCGGACGCCAGGCGGAGGCGCTGGCGGTGTACGCGGACACCCGCCGCCTGCTCGCCGACGAGCTGGGCGTGGACCCCCGCCCCGGCCTCCAGGAGCTCCAGCAGCGCATCCTCCGGGCGGACCCCCAGCTGGCGAAGCCCTCCTCCCCCGCGCCGCCCGAACCGGCGACCACCCCGGTCCGGCCCGCCCAACTCCCGGCGAACGTGCCCGACTTCACCGGCCGTTCGTCCTTCGTGCGCGAACTCGGCGCGCTCCTCACCTCGGCCGAGGGCCGGGTGATGGCGGTGTCCGCGCTGGCCGGGATAGGCGGCGTCGGCAAGACGACCCTCGCCGTGCACGTGGCCCACCGGGCGCGGACCGTGTTCCCCGACGGCCAGCTGTACGTCGACCTCCAGGGCGCGGGCCTCCGGGCAGCCGAGCCGGAGACGGTCCTCGGCTCCTTCCTGCGGGCCCTCGGCACACCGGAATCCGCCGTGCCGGACTCGCTGGAGGAGCGGGCGGCGCTGTACCGCTCGGTGCTGGACGGCCGCAGAGTGCTGGTGCTGCTGGACAACGCGCGCGACGCGGCCCAGGTGCGTCCCCTGCTGCCGGGCACGGAGGGCTGCGCGGCACTGGTGACGTCCCGGGTGCGGATGGTGGATCTGGCCGGCGCCCATCTGGTCGACCTGGACGTGATGTCCCCGGACGAGGCGCTGACCCTGTTCACGAGGATCGTGGGCGAGGAACGGGTCGCGGCGGAACGCGAGGCCGCGCTGGACGTCGTGGCCGCGTGCGGCTTCCTCCCGCTGGCCATCCGTATCGCGGCCTCCCGCCTCGCGGCCCGCCGCACCTGGACGGTGTCCGTGCTGGCGGCCAAACTCGCCGACGAGCGCCGCCGCCTGGACGAACTGCAGGCCGGCGACCTCGCGGTGAAGGCCACCTTCGAACTCGGCTACGGCCAGTTGGAGCTCGCCCAGGCCCGCGCCTTCCGCCTGCTCGGCCTGGCCGACGGCCCCGACATCTCCCTGGCGGCGGCCGCGGCCGTCCTGGACCTCCCGGCACACGACACGGAGGACCTGCTGGAGTCCCTGGTGGACACCTCCCTGCTGGAGTCCGCCGCACCCGGCCGCTACCGCCTGCACGACCTGGTCCGCCTCTACGCCCGTGCCTGCGCCGAACGCGACGAGCAGCCCCCGGGCGAACGCGCCGCAGCCCTCTCCCGCCTGCTGGACTTCTACCTGGCGACGGCCGCCGGCGTGTACGCGATCGAGCGGCCGGGAGACCGGCTGGTCGACCATCTGGCCGCCACCGACCACCCCGGACTACGCTTCCCCGACCGCAGGACGGCACGGGACTGGCTCTACACCGAGGCGAACTGCCTGCTGTCCTTCGCCCGCCAGTGCGCCGACCTGCCGGACACGCTGCGCCGGAGCATCGACCTGCTGTGGACCGCCGTGGACCTGTCGGAGTCGGGGGCCAACTCCAAGGAGTACGAGGCCACCGCGCGGACCCTCCACGACGCCGCCCGGAAGACCGGCGTCGCCCGGATCGAGGCGCGGGCGCTGATGACCCTGGCGCACGCGCACCTCGACGGCGGCCGGTTCGACCTGGCCGACGAGGAGGCCGAGCAGGTCGTCCGTCTCGCGCGGCGGGCCGACGACCTGCTGCCCGTGTGCTGGGCCCACAACGCCCGCGGGGTGATCGCCCTCTACCAGGGCCGCACCGAGGCCGGCGAGGAGCATCTCACCCACGCCATCGCGCACTTCCGGACGCTGGGCGACCGCCCCGGTGAGGCGAGCGCGCTCTGCAACCTCTCGCGGGTCCGGCTCGCCGCCGGCAGCACCGGCAGCGCCGTGGCGCTCGCCCAGGAGGGCATGGAGATCTACGACGCCATGGGCAACTCCCTGCGCGGCGCGAACGGCCGCTACGCCCTCGGCATGGCGCTCACCCAGAGCCACCGGCTCGTCGACGCGGCCGACCGGCTCCTGGAGGCGCTGGAGGTCTTCCGCGACAGCAGGCAGCGGCTGTGGGAGGGCATGACCCTGTTCCGCCTGGCGGAGGTCGACATCGCCGGACGGCGGTACGCCCAGGCCGCGGCGAACGCCGAGCTGGCGCTGACGGTGCTGCGCGGCATCGGCGGGCAGTGGCGGCGCGGCAACGTCCTGACGGTGCTGGGGCACGCCCTCACCGGCGTCGGCCACCTGGGGCGCGCCCGCGTCTGCTGGGAGGAGGCGGTCCGCATCTACGAGGCGCTCGAGTCGCCGGAGGCGGCGGCGGTACGGGCCCTGCTGGCACCGGTCGAGGAGGCTGCCTGAGCGGCGCGGTGGGGGCCGACCGGCGCCCTCGCCGGGTGGCCCCGATGCCCGGCGTCGCGGCGTTCATCGTTCGTTTATCGCCGGGCGCGATGGTGGTGCCAGTCGATCCGTCGCGTCGGGGGGCAGGCGGGTCGTCAGGAGAGGCCGCAGCACCGGCCCATCAGGGTCTTCCGTGTGGATCAGGCCGGACCCGGGGGGAACGCGAGTCCGGCATGATCCGAACGGGGGGGGGCACTGGGGTCGAGCGGCCGAAACGGCCCGTCCGGTCACCCTCGGGGGAGTGCCCGGACGGGCCGGACGACAGAACACCACACAGGGGAGCAGGAAGAATCATGAGCGACGAGCAGGCCGTCAAGCCGCAGGGCGACATCCACGCCACGTCCGAGCCGCTCGGCACCAAGGCCGAGGACGGCAGGACCGAGGACGGCGGCGCCACCACCCAGGGCGACATCCACGCCACGGACGAGCCGTTGGAGACGAAGGACATCCACGCCACGTCGGAGCCCTTCAAGCCGACCCGGTAGAGCGCGCCCGCACAGGGAGACGCGGGGGCCGCGGCGGTGCGGAGGGGGAACCGGCGCGGCCCCCGCGGGGTTGCACGGGAGGGCGGTCGCGGCTGAAGGCCTCGACCGCCCTCCCGCGTTCGCGTTTCAGTGCTTCGGGCTCACGCGTGTCGCGCGCCCGCCGCCGTTCGGACGCCGTCAGGCGCTGTCAGGCGCTGTCAGGCGCTCAGAAGCCTTCCCGAGCCGGCCACTTCAGGATCTTCCGGGTGGGCCTCAGCCGGCGATCGGGGCGTACATGTCGAGGTCGCAGGTGGAGATCCGGCCGGCGAGATCGCTGTCGTCGCCGAGCTCCACCCGTACGGCCTTCGTGCCGTCGGCGGTCACGGCGACCTCCTGCGACCGGGTGGAGAGGGTGTCCCCGGCGGGGTCCTGGAAGTCGACGGTGACGGTGAAGGCGCTGTCGACGGCATTGGTGTTGGTGACCATGACCGTCGCGTACGGGGTCTCGACCGAGGCGCAGCTCACCAGTTCCACGGAGGCGTCCAGGAGGGGCGGGGACGTGTTCTCTCCGCTGCCGCTCCCACTGCTGCCGTCGTAGTCGTCATCGTCGTAGTCGCGGTGGGTTCCGCCTCCGGACGTCGAGGACGAGTCGTGGTTCTGCGACGAACCGCTGCACCCTCCACCGCCGTCACCGCCGTCACCGCCGCCGCCGTGACCGCGTCCGGTCGAGAAACCGGTGAGGGCGAGGACGACCAGCGTCGCCACCGCTGTGAGCTTGAGCGTGTTCCCCCGTGACTGCATCCGCACAGCCAACCGACCGTCTGTCACGAGCACGTCACTGACGGGCGACCGTCGCGCACCCGTCCCCGGCGCCCACACCCCGGAGCACCCGCCGACACCCGCCGACACCCCTCAGCGCCCGTCGGCGCCCGTCACGTCGTACGCGCCGTCCCCGTCCCCTTCTCCGCGTCCAGGGCGTAGACGCAACGGTCCTTGCTGCAGGCGTAGACGACCCCGTCCCGGACGACCGGGGAGCCGGTGATCTCGCCGCCGGTCGCGAGTTTCCATCTCAGCCGGCCGTCGTCGGCCTTCAGGGTGTAGAGGAGATGGTCGGTGGAGCCGAAGTGGATCCTGCCCTCGGCGACCGCGGGGGCGCCCACGATGTCGCCGCCGGACTGGAAGCGCCACTTGGGCGTGCCGGTGACGGCGTCCAGGGTGTAGAGGCCCTTTCCGCTGCCGACGTGGACGTGTCCGGCGGCGACCAGGACCGGCTCCACGGAGGAGCGGGCCTCGGTGGCGATGCGCCAGCGGTCGCGGCCGTCGGTGGCGTCGAGGGCGTAGACCGTACCGAGGTAGTCGGCGAGGTACACGCCGCCGCCGGTGACGGCCGGGCCGGGGACGAAGGCGGGCGGCGAGAGGAAGACCGCGGGGGCCTCGAAGTGCCAGCGGACGTGCCCGCCGGCGATGTCCAGGGCGAGGACGCGGGTGCCGGCGGAGACGTACACGTACCCGTCGGGCGCGGGGGTGAGACGGATGGGGACACCTCCGCAGGAGGCCGCGTCGCCGATGGGATACGACCAGCGCTCGTCGCCCGTGCGCGCGTCCAGGGCGCGCAGGCGGGCGTCCTGCCAGAGGTAGACCGTGCCGTCGTGGACGGCGGGGCCGGCCTCCGGGGACTCGAAGTCGGTCTGGCAGCCGGTGACCTCCCACAGCCTCTGGCCGGTGGACGCCTCCCATCCCTGCACGCCGCCGCCGCGGGTGCCCGTGACGACGGTGCCGCGGTCGGCCTGGAGGGAGTACACCCAGGCGTCCGTGGACAGCCGCCACAGGTCGCCGCCCTCGCGGGCGTCCAGGGCGAACAGGGTGGGGCCGTCGGAGGCGTGGATCCGGCCGTCGGCGACCGCCATCGACCAGGCGACGTCACGGGTCTTGAACCGGCGACGGCCGGTGGCCACGTCGAGGGCGTGCACCTCGAAGGAGGTGACGTAGACGAGGTCACCGGCGACGGACGGGGTGCCCCAGACGTCGTTGGACATCCGGAAGCGCCACGGCCGCCAGCCGCTCGGCTGTTCCGGCGGCGCGGCGGGCGCCCCGGCCGGGACGGGGTCGGCGCCGTTGACGCCGGCGCGGGGCGTGGACCAGGAGGCGGCGAGGGCGGCCTCCGGTGGGGGCGACTTGACGGCGGCGGCGCGCACGTCCGCGACGCGCGGGCCGGGGCCGATGGGCACCGCGGCACCGGCCAGCCGGACCGGGCCCGGGTCGGGGGCACCGACCGGCACCGGCGGAAGCGGCGGGACGACGGGGTCGTGCGGAGGCGGGGGCGGCACCGGAGGCGATACCGGAGGACGGGCGCCGCCGGCGCTGCGGCCGCCGCCGGGGGCGGGACGGGCGGGCGGGCGACCGTTGCGGCGGCCCTCGATCAGGCTCACCGCCCGCTCGGGCAGCCACGCGGAGGCCGTGCCGCTGTCGTCGGAGCCGGAGCCGAACAGGTGCGGGGCGAGCTGGGACTGGAGGTCGGCGGGGCTGGGCCGGGCCGGGGCCTCCATCTCCATGCAGGATTCGATCAGCGGGCGCAGCTCGTCCGGAAGACCGTCCAGGTCCGGGCCCTCGCGCAGCAGCATGAAGACCGTCTCGACCGGGTTCGCGCCGTGGAACGGGGCGTGTCCGGTGCCCGCGAAGACCAGGGTGGAACCGAGGGAGAACACATCGCTGGCGCCGGTGACGCTGCGGGAGTCCTTGGCCTGCTCGGGAGACATGTAGGCGGGGGTACCGACGGCGACGTTCGTCATCGTCAGACGTGTGTTCGACACGCCGGAGGCGATCCCGAAGTCGATCACTCGCGGACCGTCCTCGACGACGAGGACGTTCGACGGCTTGAGGTCGCGGTGGACGAGCCCGGCGCCGTGGATGGAATGCAGCGCCTCCGCCACCCCGGCCGCCAGCCAGCGCACCGCCTGGGCGGGGAGAGGCCCGCACTCGTTCACTATTTCCTCGAGGGAGGGTGCGGGGACGTACGCGGTCGCCAGCCACGGCACGGCGGCGCGCGGGTCGGCGTCCACCACGGCCGCGGTGTAGAAACCGGAGACCGCGCGGGCCGCCTCCACCTCGCGTGTGAAACGGACGCGGAACAACTGGTCCTCGGCCAGCTCGGTGCGGACCGTCTTGATCGCCACGCGCCGGCCGGACGCCGAGCGCGCGAGATAGACCAGCCCCATGCCGCCGGCACCCAGCCGTCCCAGCACCTCGAACGGCCCAATACGCCGCGGATCGTGCTGCGTCAGCTGATCCACCACTTTGCCTGCCACCTCCCCGTACGAATCGCGCCACCACCTGTGCGCGACCGAAGTGCAGCGTCTCACCACCGCAGCCCCGGGGCGGCACGCACCCCGATTCTTCCTGTCCGGGGCGCTGGTTGCGAACCCGGCGACATAGGGGGTGTCTAGTCTTATATGCAAAACAATGGGGTGGACCGGGGGCAGGGCGGGCGACCAGCGGAACCTGAGGGGTGTCCGGGAGGGCGGTCGGCGGGAGACCGAAGGGCCGTGCCGGGGCGGCCCGACGGGCGCCCCGGAGGAGTCGCGGCGGGCGGTGCGAGGGCTTTCCGGGACGGGAACGCGTCGGGGCCGCTCAGCGGGACAGCAGGGCGAAGGACGCACCCTGGCTGTCGGTGACCACGGCCACCGTGCCGTACGACGTCCCGAAGGGCGGCACCTGGACGCGGCCGCCGAGCCGGGTCACGTCCGCCATGGTGGCCTCGAGGTCCTCGGCGGCGAAGTGGACGAGGAAGTGGGGCGGCATCTCGGCCGGGAAGACGTCGGAGACCGGGGCACGGCCGAAGTCGGGCTCGACGCCCTTCCCGAACAGGGCGTCGTGGAAGAGGGCGCCGTAGAAGGTGTTGGCCGCCTCGGTGTCGCGGGTGTAGAGCTCGACCCAGGCGAAGGCGCCCCGCTCGTGCCGACGGCCGAAACCGGGGCGCTCGCCGGGCTGCCACAGGGAGAAGACGGCACCCTCAGGGTCCGTGACGAGCGCGGTGACGCCGAGCTCGCCGACCGCGCGCGGCGCGGAGACGAGCTGTCCGCCCGCCGCGAGGATCCGTCGGCACAGCGCTTCGGCGTCCGGGGTCGCGAAGGACACCGTCCACACGGTGGGGAGCCGGCCGTCCGTCTTGTGCGCGAGGGACGCCACCGGCTTGCCGCCGAGCAGTGCCCGCACGGTCTCCAGGGGCGGCGAGGGCCGCACGGACTGCGTGGGCCGCGAGGCCGGTGCGGGCCACTCGGGCTGCTCCGGCTGGTCTTCGAACGTCCAATCGAAAAGTTCACCGTAGAACCGCTTGCCCGCCTCCACGTCGGGAAGCTGTGCGTCCACCCAGCACGGGGTGCCCTCGGTGTACTCCGATGCCCTGTTTTCGGCCATGTCGCCAAAGTAGCGGTGCCGCACGCACCGCGCAGACCAGGCACACCAGGCACGACCGACCCGCACACCCCATTTGCAGTCGGCCGAATCGCGCTCCCATCACCCCTCGGTAAGCTGACGTCATGACAGGACAGGTGCGTACCGTCGACGGCCGCGTGGCCGGCCGGCGAGGGCAGGCGACCCGGCAGAAGCTGCTCGACTGCCTCAGCGAGATGCTCAGCTCCTCCCCTTATCGGGATGTCAAAGTCATCGATGTCGCGCGGAGGGCGGGGACTTCACCCGCGACCTTCTATCAGTACTTCCCGGACGTCGAGGGCGCCGTCCTGGAGATCGCCGAGCAAATGGCCGCCGACGGAGCCGGGTTGGCGGAACTGCTCGAGGGACGCTCCTGGGCCGGCAAGTCCGGCTGGCAGACTGCACAGATACTAGTGGACGGCTTCCTGGACTTCTGGAAGCGCAACGAGGCGATCCTGCGTGTCGTCGATCTCGGTGCCGCCGAGGGTGACAAGCGCTTCTACAAGCTCCGTATGAGGATTCTCAACTCGGTGAGCAGCTCCCTGGCGGACGCCGTCGCCGAGTTGCAGGCCAAGGGCCGGGTCGACCAGGACGTGAACCCCGCCGCGGTGGCCGGTGCCCTGGTCACCATGCTGGCGGCCATCGCCTCGCACCAGAAAGGTTTCACCTCCTGGGGCGTGAAGCAGGCCGAACTCAAGCCCAACCTGGCCCTGCTGGTGCACCTGGGTGTCACCGGCAAGAAACCGACCAAGTAAGGCGAGGCACCCGACGAACCCTCCCCCCGCTTCCACGGCTTTTCCCGCGTCCTGTCTGCCAGGCGGTGGTTCACTCCGGTGGGCCGCCGCCTGTCGCGCGTTCCGGCGAGGCGCCGCCCGTCGCGCGTCCCGGCCCACCGGCAGCCCGGCCGCCGGCGCCGGGTGCGGCGAGGGCGGTGAGGCCGCCGGTGGCCGGCCTCGGGAGGAACGCCGCGCGCCGGGGCTCCGTACCGAGCGAAGCGGGCGTCCACGGGCAGCTCCTCCCTGCCTGACAGACCGTCCTATCGGATCGCGGTCGTGTCCCACGACGTGGTGCAGGTGATCAAGCGCTTCGCGTTCCGGTACGAGGCCCACGGCGGGCTCCGTGGAGGCGGCAGCCCACGAAGCGCCCCGTCGAGGCGGGCCGAACACCTGATCCGGCGGGGCCGCGGTCCCGGACCTGCGGATTCCGGCTCCTTGACCTCCCGCACCACCTGGCGGGACGCCCTCCGGGTCGCAGGGGCGGCCCTCCGCAGAGGCGCGAGACCCGTCACCCCCACTCGTCCGATGTGCCGGCGGATTCATGACGGAAGCCCCGAGGAAGGCAGGCGGCCGAGGCCCGGGAACGGAGGCGATGGGTCCATACGGGCGAAAAGGAAACAGGTCCGCGCATGCTCTCGTTGAGCACTCCGTGAAGGCGGGCCCGCGCGAGCGCATGCCCGAGTGACACCCGGCGGCCACAGCAGCCCGCAAGCCGCAGACATCGCAGGAGGAACCCGGAATGGCCCTGTCCCCCGAAGAGCGCGAACAGTTCCTGGCCGAACCCCATGTCGCCGCGATCGCGGTCGACGCGGGAGCAGGGCGTGCGCCCCTCACCGTGCCGATCTGGTACCAGTACACGCCCGGCGGAGACGCATGGATCATGACGGGACTGGATTCCCGCAAGAACCGGCTGATCGGCGCGGCGGGCCGGTTCTCCCTCATGGTCGACCGCCTCGCCCCCACCATGCGCTACGTGTCGGTCGAGGGGCCGGTCGTCGAGACCACTCCGGCGACCGTCGAGCAGCTCCGGGAGCTGGCCTCCCGCTATCTCCCGGCCGAAAAGGTCGAGGGCTATGTCGCCTTCGCCCGGAAGGAGCACGGCGAGCAGGTCGTCCTGCGCATGCGGCCCGAGCGCTGGCTGTCCTCCGACCTCGGATCCGTGTGAGAGCGACCCGGACTACGGCCCGCATGACGACCTGACGACGCGACGACCTGACGACGCGACCGGCTGACGACGCGACGGACAGGAACAATCGGGGCATGGGAACCGATCTTCACGAGTTGCTGTCGTCACTGCGGGTGTGGGACCCGGAGCTCACCGACCTGCCGGTGCTCGATCCGGCCGCCGCCCCCGCCGAGCCACTGCCGCTGTTCACCCGGTGGTTCGCCGAGGCGGTGGCGGCCGGGCAGCCCGAACCGCACACCATGTCCCTGGCCACGGCGGACCCGGAGGGGCTGCCCGACGTCCGGATCGTGATGCTGCACGGCGCGGACGCGGACGGCTGGTCCTTCGCGACCCACGCCCACAGCCGCAAGGGCGGCCACCTCGCCGTCCGCCCGCATGCCGCGCTGGCCTTCTACTGGCCGGTGCTGGGCCGCCAGGTCCGGGTCCGCGGGCCCGTCGTCACCGCCCCGGCCGAGGAGGCGCGGGCCGACCTGCGCGCCCGCTCGGCCGGGGCGCTGGCCTCCGCGCTCACCGGCCGCCAGAGCGAACTCCTCGGCTCCCCCGAGGAGCTGACCCGTGCCTCGGAGGCCGCCTGGGAGCTGGCCCGGCGGGAGCCGGACACCCCGGCCCCGTCCTGGACCCTGTACCGCCTGCGCCCGGACGAGGTGGAGTTCTTCCAGGGCGACGCCCTCCGCCGTCACACCCGTCTGCGCTACCGCCGGTCACCGCGGGAGGGGTGGACCAGGGAACTCCTCTGGCCCTAGGGAGCTCCCTGGCCCCGAGGACAGCGGCACCAGCGGGGCGGGGCCGTTCGGGCCATCGGCCCGAACGGCCCTACGGCCGGAACACGGGATCGCCCTCCCTGAAGGTCACCTCCAGGTCCGTCCCGGCCCGCGGGTCCGCCTCCGCCGTCGCCCCGCCGTCGCCCCGCCGCCGTCCCGTCCCTCCGCACGATCTCCGTCATCATCCGCGGCCCCTCGGCCGGATCGACGGCCGCGGCGGTGTACGGGGTGCGGCCCGCGCAAGGCGGCGGGCCGCACACGCCGCTTCCGGCAGCGCATGACGGCGCGTCAATTCAGTGCACCGGGGCGCGTTATGCAAGGCGCCCCTTCACATCCGGGCGCTCTACGCCACCGATCCCACCCCCGACTCCTCCAGACGTGATCAATCCGCAACCAATTCCGGTCTTGACCGAGACCCATCAACCATGGGCGAGATTACGCTCGCGCACATGGCCGACTCCACCACGCCCCCGAACCCCACGGCACCGCACCAGGAGGACCGTCCCGTCTACGTCATCGGCGGTGGTCCCGGCGGGCTCTCCGTCGCGTACGCGCTGCGCGCCCGGGGCGTGCGGGCGGTCGTCCTCGAACGGTCCGACAGCGTGGGGACGTCCTGGCGGCGCCACTACGACCGGCTGCGGCTGCACACCACCCGCCACCTGTCCGCGCTGCCCGGTCTGCCGATACCGCGCCGGTTCGGGCGGTGGCTCACCCGCGACGACATGGTCCGGTACCTGGAGAAGTACGCCGAGCACCACCGGCTGGAGATCGTCACCGGGGTCGAGGTCTCCCGCGTCGAACGCACCGCGGACGGCACCGGCTGGCTGCTGCGCGCCACCGGGGGCCGCGAACTGACCGGCGCCGCGGTCGTGATCGCCACCGGCCTCAACCACACACCCCGCCTGCCGGACTGGCCCGGCCGGGACGCCTACGCCGGCGAGTTCCTGCACGCCTCCGAGTACCGCAACGCGCGGCCCTTCGCCGACCGGGACGTCCTCGTCGCGGGGATCGGCAACACGGGCGCCGACATCGCCGTCGACCTGGTGGAGGGCAGGGCCTCCCGGGTGCGGGTGGCGGTCCGCACCGTCCCGCACATCGTGCGCCGCTCGACCGCGGGCTGGCCCGCGCAGCGTTCGGCCGTCCTGGTGCGCCGGCTGCCGGTCGGGCTCGTCGACCGGCTGAGCCGGGCCCAGGCCAGGGTCGCCCTGCCGGACCTCTCGGCCCAAGGCCTGCCGCGCCCCGACAGCGGTCTCTACAGCAGGGTGCGGGAGGGCGCCATCCCCGTGCAGGACGTCGGTCTGGTCGACGCCGTGCGCAAGGGAACGGTGGAGATCGTGGCCGCCGTGGAGGGGTTCGAGGACGGCAAGGTCGTCCTCGCCGACGGCGACCGGATCGGCCCGGACGCGGTGATCGCGGCCACCGGGTACGTCCCCGCCCTGGAGGGCCTCGTCGGCCACCTCGGCGTCCTCGACGGCCGGGGCAGACCCGTCGCCCGCGGCGCCGGCACCCCGCCCGGCGCGCCCGGCCTGCACTTCACCGGCTTCACCAACCCCATCACCGGCAACCTCCGTGAAGCGGCCATCGACGCGGAGAAGATCGCCAAGGCGCTGACCCGCCACGGGGCGCCGGGGATCGCCCGGCTCCCCGAGTGACGACCGCCGGGACCGGTCCCGGCACCGGAGCCGACTCCGGCTCGCCCCGGCCGGCCGGCGCCCTCGCCGGATCGACTGCGCCGTGCACACCGGCGGCATCGGCGGCGACCGCCTGATCGTGGTCGGTCGCGGGCACGCGCTCGGCACGGGCGACGAGACCGGCGCGCCCCTGCTGGTCCACCGGGGACGGTTCACCGAAGGGCCGTCCCCGGTGGACCAGCAGCCCGTCCGGCACCCGTCAGCCCACGGCGAGTCCCGGCGTACGCGGCCGCCTGCGGATCACCAGCGCCATCAGCGCCGCCGCCGCGCACAGGGCGCCGGAGGCGTACCAGACCACGTCGTAGGAGCCGAACACGTCCCGCGCGACACCGCCGAGGAAGGCGACGAGGGCGGCGCCGACCTGGTGGGAGGCGAGGACCCAGCCGAAGACGATGGCGCTGTCGTCGCCGTAGTGCTCGCGGCACAGGGCGAGGGTGGGCGGGACGGTGGCGACCCAGTCGAGGCCGTAGAAGACGATGAAGAAGATCATCGGGGGATGGACGCCGGGCGCCAGGAGCATGGGCAGGAAGAGCAGGGAGATGCCGCGCAGGGCGTAGTAGACGGCGAGCAGGCGGCGCGGTTCGAAGCGGTCGGTGAACCAGCCGGAGGCCACCGTGCCGACGACGTCGAAGATCCCGATGACGGCCAGCAGGGACGCGGCGGCGGTGATCGGCATGCCGTGGTCGTGGGACGCGGGCACGAAGTGGGTCTGGATCAGACCGTTGGTCGAGGCACCGCAGATCGCGAAGGAGCCGGCGAGCAGCCAGAACGGTCCGGTGCGCACCGCGGAGAACAGAATCTTGAGCGTGCGGCGGGCGGCGCCGGGGACGGGCTCGGGCTTGGGGACGAACTCCTGCGCCCCGTACGGCTTCTGGCCCACGTCGGCCGGGTGGTCGCGCAGCAGCAGCCAGACGAAGGGGACGACCGCGAGCGCGGCGAGCGCCACCGTGACGGCCGCCGGGCGCCAGTCGTACGTCGCGACGATCCAGGAGACCACGGGCAGGAAGATCAGCTGCCCGGAGGCGGACGCGGCGGTGAGGATGCCGGTGACCAGGCCACGGCGTGCGGTGAACCAGCGGTTGGTCACGGTCGCGGCGAACGCCAGCGCCATCGAACCGGAGCCGAGGCCCACCAGCAGCCCCCAGCACAGCATGAGCTGCCAGGCCGCCGTCATCCACACCGTGAGCCCCGAGCCGAGCGCGATCACGGTCAGGGCCACCGCGACGACCCGCCGGATGCCGTAGCGGTCCATCAGCGCCGCCGCGAAGGGGGCGGTGAGGCCGTACAGCGCGAGGTTCACGGAGACCGCGGCACCGATGGTCCCGCGCGACCAGCCGAACTCCTCGTTCAGCGGGTCGATGAACAGCCCCGGCACCGCGCGGAAGGCGGCGGCGCCGATGATCGTCACGAAGGTGACGGCGGCGACGAACCACGCGCGGTGGATGCGGGGGCGGCGCGGGCCGGGGCGGTTCCGCTTGCTGCCGGCCTGCGCTGCGGCCCGCTCCTCGGCGTCCGGCTGCTCCACGCTGTCCGGCTGCTTCACGGTGCCGGCTGTCTCGCTGGTCTGGGTCACGCCCTAGAGCTTCCGTGCGCGGAGCCCCCGTATCGAGTGGCCCGGAGGACAGTATTCGCTAGGATCGGGCCATGGAACCGGCCGACCGTACCCCCGGCGCCCCCGGCGCCCCCGGCGCCCCCGATGTCTTCAGGCCGCACCGCGTCGTCGTGCTCGCCCTGGACGGGCTGCTCCCCTTCGAGCTGGGTATCCCGCACCGCATCTTCGGCCGCCCCCGTGACGCCGGGGGGCGGCCGCTGTACGAGGTCGTCACCTGCTCCGTCCGGCCGCCCGGACGGGTCGAGACCGACGCCGACTTCGCCCTCCACGTCGCCCACGGCCCGGAGGCCCTCACCACCGCCGACACGGTGATCGTCCCGGCCTCCTACGAGCTCGGCCCGGTCTTCGACCGGGGCGAGCTGACCCCCGAACTGGCCGCCGCCCTCGCCCTCGTCCGTCCCGGCACCCGGCTCGCCTCCATCTGCACCGGCGTGTACGTCCTCGCCGCCGCCGGTTACCTCGAGGGCCGGCCCGCGACCACGCACTGGGCGGACGCCGCGCGGTTCCAGCGGCTCTTCCCGCGCGTCGAGGTCGACCCGGACGTGCTGTTCATCGATGACGGCGACATCCTGACCTCGGCCGGGGTCGCGGCCGGCATCGACCTGTGCCTGCACATGGTCCGGCGCGACCACGGCGCCGCCGTGGCCAACGACGTGGCCCGTCGTACGGTCGTACCGCCGCACCGCGACGGCGGGCAGGCACAGTACATCGAGCGGCCGGTGCCCGATCAGCAGCAGGCTTCCACGACCGGCGCCCGCGTCTGGGCGCTGGGCCGGCTGCACGAACCGGTCCAGCTGCGCGACATGGCCGCCCAGGAGTCGATGTCGGTACGCACCTTCACCCGCCGCTTCCGTGAGGAGACGGGGGTCAGTCCGGGGCAGTGGCTGACCCGGCAGCGGGTGGAACGGGCCCGGCATCTGCTGGAGTGCACGGACCTGTCCATGGACCAGGTGGCCCGCGACGCCGGGTTCGGCACCGCCCAGTCGCTGCGGCAGCACTTCCAGGCGGCGCTGGGGGTGACGCCGTCCGCGTACCGGCGGACGTTCCGGGCCGGAGGCGGGAATCACGAGGGCCACCGCGGGGGCGAGGGCGGGGGCGAGCGCACGGCCGCAGCGGCCGGCACCGGAAAGTGAACACCGCGCGGGCCTGCTCGAAGTCCTCCACCGGGTAGGCGGGGACGACGAGTTCGTCGAGGAGGCGCCCCCGCCGGTACGGCTCGGTGTCCGGGGCGATGTCCCGCCGGGGCGGGAGGATGGGGGGACGATCCCGCCCTTGGCCAGGCCGGAGTCGGCCCGGAAGACGGAGCCCTGGGGGTTGCCGCCGAGGAGGCCGGTCAGGGTGCCCGCGCTCGGCCTGGTGGACATGGACGTGCCGCAGGGCCGGAGCCGACATCCGGAAAAGTTGTCCACAGCCTGTGGAAGAACCGGCCGCTGCGCGTTTCCGCCGTCGGCGACACCCGAGCCGTTCGCCGGCGGAACGGGGTCCCCCGTCGCACCGGTCGCCGTCCTCCCGTACGACGGGACGTGCCAGGACGGCAGAACCCGCCCCCGAGCACGGCACGATGCCGCGTTGGCGACGGTGGTGGCGCGGCGCCGCCCGTCCCGAGCGCGGCGGCACCGCACCGCCTTCCGACTCCGGCGCTCCCGCCCGGCTCCCCTCGGCCATGAGGAAAGCGGCGCCGGAATCACGACCCACACTCGCCGAGGGCTCCCGTCGTCGAAGTCCTCGCCGTCCCCTCGCAGCGAATCGCTGACGACCAGAGTGATCACACGGTCACGACACGTCAACGCCGATTCATGCAGCCATGGTCGAATCTGCGCCATATGTCCGGCTATTCGGCGCCGCGCACGGAAGCACACCCGGCGCACCGACTCACGCCCCGACCCGCAGGACCGTCCCTCCATGCATCGGTGCACCTGCATGTACGCATGACCGTGCACCCGCCCACCGGATCCCCCAGGTCCCCCAGATCCCCGGCGCCTCGGAGTGCCGAGGCGCTACACGGCCTCGTACTCGAAGCCGCCCCAGGCCGGGGCGGCGGCCTTCCGCGCCGCCGCGCAGCGGTCGAGTTCGCACCAGATGCGCTTGCCGGCCCCGTCGGTGCTCCAGCCCCAGCGGTCGGCCAGGCCGTCGACAAGGGCGAGGCCGCGCCCGCCGGTCGCGTCGCCGTCCACGCAGCGCGGCACCGGCGCCCTGCAGCTCCGGTCGGCCACCTCGAGGCGGACGGTGTCCCCCCCGGCCGCCGCATCCGGCAGGGAGAGTCTCAGTACGGCCGGACAGCCGGTGTGCACCACGGCGTTGGTGACGAGCTCCGAGACGAGCAGGATCAGCGTCTCGGCGAGCGGCTCGTCGGCCGCTATCCCCGATCCGGCCAGACGCGAGCGGGCCCACCGACGGGCCCGCCCCACCTCAGCGGGGTCGGGCCGGATCTCCAGCTGCACTTGAAGCACCTGCACCGCTCACACCATCCGAACCGGCGGACACTTGGACTCGCGCCTCACGAGGGCCACGATCGTAGCCATTCTGTGCATGGCCTGGACAACGGCCGGGACAGGGGTCACGGAACGTGAATCCCCTATGGGCCAGCATGGTTGACGTACAGTCACGTCAACAAGCGCTTCGGGCATATTCCAGCGCGAAGGAGTACCCGTGCGGCATACTGTGCGACGCCCGCCCCGGCAAGTCGAACAGGCGGTGACAGCAGGCCTGGCAGCGCGGCGAACGGCGGCAGGCACCGGCCGTTCCGGACTCGCCTCGGGGGCAACTCCGGTGCGGTGCGTGCTCACAACCACTCGCATCCCACACAAGGTACCGGAGCGGACAGCCGACTCCGGGCCGTGACGAGTCACGCGTAGGACACAACCCGGTATCAACGCTCCGTGATACCCGGATGCCACAATCCGCGACATTCGCGCGGGGTGGTCCGCGACATCGCAGACAGGGGACGGGGCAGGCGGTTCCGGCGAGCGGTTCGACGGTGAGCGTCCCCTCACTCTCCGTGGTTCCTCCGGTGCTCCGGGCCCGCCCCCAGGCGCGTGCGAGGTGCGGTCGAACGTCCGCCTCCCAGGTGAAGCCCATGCCTTCGTGCACCTGGAGGCAGTCGCGGGCGCCGCGTAGCCGGCGGCGCGGGTGGTCTCCGCGCGGACCGGCATTCCGGCGCACAGGTGGGCCACCGCCCGGAAGGCCCCGAGCGGCCGAACCGTTCACGGGTCCGGGCGTGTTGCACCGCCGGTTCGCACGCGCGCGGGGCGGTGCCCGGTCGTCCGGCCGCGGGAGGAGGACGGCGGCCGGCTCGACGCCCTGGTCCGCCACGGGGCCCGTAGCGGCCGTGACGGGCACGGGAGCCGCGTCCGGGAGCGGTACGGAGGCCGGGGTCCCGGGGAGCCGACGCCGGAGCCGGTGACCGCGTATCTGCGCGCGGAAGGGCCGTCGGTGCACAAGCTGCCGGAGCGGCCGGAGGCGGCCGCGGCCCTCCCGCGCGGCGAGTCCCCGCGGAAGGCGCTCGCGTACAGGCCGCGGGAGCGCTACTCGGGGATGGTGAAGTAGCGGGCGAAGGCGCCCACGATCTCTTCCTCGCCGATCCTGCCGTCGCCGTCCGCGTCCAGCGTGGCGGCGACGGACCCCGCCAGTTCCTCCGGGACGCCGAGCACCCTCAGGACGCGGGCGATCTCCTCGACGCCCACCGTGCCGTCACCGTCGCCTCCGGCCACGGCGAGGGCCGCGTGCAGGAAGGGCCGGGCGATCTCGGCGAACCGGCCCGGGTTGTCCCGCAGGCGCTTGACCGCGCCGTTCACGAACTCCTCGCGGGTGATGCGCTGGTCGCCGTCGCGGTCGGCGATGCCCGCCATGCCCTGCCAGAAGGCCTCGGCGCCGCCGTACAGGGCCTGGCCCTTGTCGGACCGGGCCCGGGTGCCGAACTCGGCGAGCAGCGCCTTGGCCGCTCCGCTGAAGTCCTCGCGGTCGATGTAGCCGTTGCCGTCCTGGTCGAAGGTGGCGAAGCGGGCCGCGATCCTGCGCTCGTACTCGCTGGTGACCATGTCTCTTTCAGGCCGCCTTAGTCAGTGGGGTCACAGTGGGGGTCCTCTCGCTCGGAGCGTACGACGTGCGGCGCCCTCGTGAGCCCGGAAACGACGCTTGTACCAAGAACGGGAGAATTCCGGGACGACCATGCGGCCCGCACGGGCCTGCGCGGACACCCGCGGGGCGCACACGCCGCCCGCCCGCATCGGCCGCCGGCTTCCGGGGCCGGCTCAGGCCGACAGCGGGCGCGAGTCCCCGCCCACCGCGGACGGGACGTCCGGGTGGACGTCGAAGAGGCGGCGCACCCCGAGCGCGCCGAGCACCCGGTTGACGTGGCTGCCGTCGGCGGCTCCCTGGGCGGGAAGGATCAGCCGCAGACTGCCCTGGCAGGAGCGGAGCAGCCGACGGGTGGCGATGAGCACCCCCACGCCGCTGGAGTCGCAGAACCACACCTCGGAGAGATCGAGGACGAGGCTGTGTCTGCCGTCGGCCACGACGTCGTGCACGCGCTGGCGCAGCACCGGCGAGGTCATCAGGTCCAGTTCGCCCGACACCCTGAGCACGGCCCAGTCGCCCTGCTCTCCGTCGGTCACGTTGAAGGTCACCACCACGCCCTTCGCTCGCCGAAACGGAAGAAGTGCCTACGCTTCCTTGCAGCACGGCTGCCCACCGGCCTTGCCCTGAAACACGATCCGAGAAACGGTAACCGAACAGAAAAGGCTTGTTTCAATCGACTTCGATCTCATTCGATCGGTTCCGATCAGCGAGGGAGTGGGTAGGCAGGCCACCGGACGGCATCCGAGGTGCGCACCGGCGACCTTCTACCACCTCGGGCCCGGCGGGGGGCGCACATTGCCTCAAAGGGGCGTGCGTGCGCGTACGTGCCGACTACATTCGTGAAGTCGGCGGGCACCCGCCGGGCCGGACAGGGCCGTCCCGGGACGTCGGCAGGAACAGGGGGTGAAGGGGGCGCATGACACGACGGGACGTACCACCCCGCTGGGACCGCACGATGCAGCGGCGGCTCGCCCGTGGAGAGGCCGCCGCGCTCGGTGAGCTCTACGACCGGTTCGCCTCCCTCGTGCACGGCCTCGCCCACCGCGTCCTCGGCGACGAGGACGCGGCGGACACCGTCACGCGCGACGTCTTCGCCCACGCCTGGGAGCACCCGGACGCCTACGACCCCCAGCAGGGCCCGCTGCGCACGTGGATCGCCGCGCTGACCCACGGGCTGGCCGTCGAGCGGCTGCGCGCCGCCGGGACCGCCGCGCTCGCCCACGGCGGCGCCGGCAGCGCGGAGGATCTGGAGCACCAGGTGCGCCACGCCTCGGTGGCCGCCCGCGCGGACTACATCGTGCACGCCATGCCGGTTCCGCTGCGGGCCGCGCTGGAGCTGGCGTACTTCCAGCGCAGGGACTACCAGCAGACCGCCGCCGACCTCGGCGTCACCGAGGACGAGGCCCGCCGGCGCCTCCGGCTGGGCCTCCAGTTGCTGGCCACGGCCCACGACACCGAGGCCCCGGACGCCCCGCCCGGAATCGGGGGTGCGGCGTGAGCGGCGACCGTTTCGAGCCGTACGGCGACCGTGAGCACGCCGGCCATGACCACGAGGAGCACGAGGGAGACGGGGAGCGTCACGAGGACACGGCCACGGGCACACGCACGGGCCCGGGAAACGGGTCGGACGGTACGCGCGAGCGGGATGTTCCGCGCAGACCGGGTGGTGGCAGGGCCGGACCGGGCGACGGACCGGACCCCGGCGACGGCCCGGACCGCGATGCCGGGCCCGGCCACTCCGCCCCCATACCGCCGCCCCGCGCCTCCGTCGAGGACACCGGCCGCCTCCTGCCCGCACCGGCACCGATGCCCGAGCAGCCCGCCGGGGCCGCACCGCCGGCGCCCGAGCCGCTGATGCTGGAGCACCGGGTGCTGAAGTCGCTGCTGGGCGCGTGGGCGCTGGCCGCCTGCGCACCGGAGGAGACGGCAGCCGTCGAGGAGCATCTCGGCGAGTGCGGGGCCTGCGCCGACGAGGCGCTGCTCCTGCGGGACGCCGTCGGGCTGTTGCAGCGGCCCGAGAGCCTCGACCTGGACCCGGGGCTGCGCACCCGCGTCCTGGAGTCCTGCCTCAAGCGGCGTCCGCCGCGCATCCCCGTGCCGGACTGGGCCGCCGCCTACGACGCCGAGACGGCGCGGCTGGACGCGCTGCTCCAGGACTTCGGCGACACCGAGTGGCACGCGCCCGTGCGGCTGCGCTGGTACGAGGCCGACGAGGCGACCACCCGCCGCACCACCGTCGCCGGGGTCATCGCGCATCTGATGGCGGTCGACGGGCTGGTCGCGGCCGCCCTCGGCCTGCCCGATCCGCTCGGCGACCTCGCGCCCGAGCGGGCCACCCCGTCGGCCCGCACCGAGGCGTTCTGGCGCGGAGCCCACCACCCGCCGACCCGCTCCGTGCGGGCGCCCTGGCGTGCGCAGACCCACGAGCTGGTACGGACGGTGTCCTTCACCGGCAGCAGGGCGGGGCGGATGCCGGTCTCGTACGGCGGCTACGAGCTGCCGCTGCACGACGCGATGCTGGACCGCGCCTTCGAGTGCTGGGTGCACGGGGAGGACATCGCCGAGGCGGTGGACTATCCGTACGAGCCGCCGACCGGACGGCATCTGCACGGCATGGTCGACCTGGCCGCGCGGATGCTGCCGGCTGTCCTCGAAGCACGCCGGCAGGCCGGGCAGGAGGTCTCCACCGAGCGGCGGCTGGTCGCGGCCGGTGCGCCGGGGCGGAGTCTGCGGCTGGAGATCGAGGGGTCCGGCGGCGGGGAGTGGCTGATCCCGCTGGACTCCCCGGCGGCCAAGGGGTCCGCGGAGCACGAGGTGGCCCACATAGCGCTCGACGGCTCGGAGTTCTGCCGTCTGGCCGCGGGCCATGTGTCTCCGCAGGAGGCGGCCGCCGGGCAGGTCGGGGACAAGACCGCCATCCGGGACGTCCTGCTGGCGGCGGCCTCGATGAGCCGGATCTAGGCCCGTCCGGATCCAGGGCCCGTCCGTCGGATCGTGCCGGACAGGCCCTGGCCGCGGCGTTCCGGCCCCCGCCCCCGGGCCGCCCGTGTCCCGACGGCTCAGGCGAAGACCACCGTCCGCCGCCCGTTCAGCAGGATGCGGCGCTCCGCGTGCCACTTCACGGCGCGGGCCAACGCCTGGCACTCCACGTCGCGGCCGACGGCGACGAGCTGGTCGGGGGTGACGTCGTGACCCACCCGCTCGACCTCCTGCTCGATGATCGGGCCCTCGTCGAGGTCGGCGGTGACGTAGTGCGCGGTGGCACCGATCAGCTTCACACCCCGGGCGTGCGCCTGGTGGTACGGCTTCGCACCCTTGAAGCTCGGCAGGAAGGAGTGGTGGATGTTGATGATCCGCCCGGAGAGCTGCTTGCACAGGTCGTCCGAGAGGACCTGCATGTAGCGGGCGAGCACGACGAGTTCGACGCCCCCCTCGCGCACGATCTCCAGCAGCTTCGCCTCGGCCTCCGCCTTGGTGTCCTTCGTCACCGGAATGTGGTGGAAGGGGACGTTGTACGAAGCCACCAGTTCGGCGAAGTCGGTGTGATTGGACACCACGCCGGCGATCTCCACCGGCAGCGCACCGATCCGGGCGCGGAACAGCAGGTCGTTCAGGCAGTGGCCGAACCTGCTGACCATCAGGACGATGCGCATCTTCTCGTCGGCGCGGCTTATCCGCCAGTCCATCCGGAACGCGTCACCGATCGCCGTGAAGCTCGCCCGCAGCTTCTCCACGGTCACGGGGGCCTCCGCGGAGAAGTGGACCCGCATGAAGAACAGCCCGGTGTCGTGGTCACCGAACTGCTGGCTGTCCTCGATGTTGCAACCGGTCATGAACAGGTAGCTCGACACGGCGTGCACGATGCCCTGCTTGTCAGGACAGGACAGGGTCAGAACGTACTGGTCGGCCGGGGTCTCTGCTCGGGTGGGCTGCTCGCTCATGCGGAAAAGGGTCCCATACGCGGATCCCGGCCGGGGGGCCGTTCCGCTACGCGGACCGGGTCAGGATGTTCAGCACCTCAAGGGTCCGCGGCGGAGTGTCGGGGTCCTCCCCGTCACTGGTCGCCAGCCGCACGTGCGCGTCGCGCGCGGCACGCACCGCGTCCGGCCATCCCTCGTGCGCGAGGTAGGCGGTGACGGGCGCGTCCGGACCGACCTGGTGCATGATCCGCAGCACGCGCAGCACCGCGGTGTCCACGAGCGCCGCCTCCTGCGAGTCGCGGAAGATCGTGCCCACGTACTTCTCGGCGGACCAGTTGTCCAGCCAGGTGTCCTCGACCAGCCGGTAGACCGCGTCGGTGACGTCGCCGTAGCCGTCCACGCCGGCCAGCCAGACGCCGTGCTGGAACCCGGGGTCGGACAGCATGTGCAGCGCGGAGCGCACATTGCTGCGCCAGCGCCACCAGGGCATGTCGTTGAGTGGCATGCCGCCCATGGTGAAGGAGCGACGGCTTCGACGGGAAGAGTTCTCCGAACCTTGCACGGTCATCGATCGTACGTTTCCCCACGCCACCGATCACACCGGACCCGGCAATTCACCTCCACGTCACCATCTGTCTACCGAGAGTCACCTCATGGTTGGCGATGTGAGGGAATCGTGCGTGAACATGACCGGCAGTCCGAGCAACCGCAGCCGCAACCGCAGCAGCCTCCTCCCCCGCCGCAGCTCCCGGCCGTTCGGAGCCGGCGCCCTGACCTCGGGCGCGCTGGCGGCGACGATACTGGCCACCGGGTGCGGGGTCCTCCCCGGCCCGGGAGTCGACAGCGACGAACCGATCACCGTCATGACCTGGGCACCCGAGAAGACCAGCGCCACCAACAAGCCCGGCATGCCCGCTTTCGCCAAGGCGTATGCCCGCTGGGTGAACGCCGAGGGCGGCATCAACGGCCGCGAGCTCAACGTGATCACCTGCAACGAGCACAACGACAGCGTGGCCGCCTCGCGGTGCGCCCGGACCGCCGTCAAGGAGAACGTGGTCGCGGTCATCGGCTCGTACAGTCAGCACGCCGACACGGTCCTGCCGACCCTCGAGGGCGCCGGCATCCCGTACATAGGCGGCTACGGCATCACCACCGACGAGTTCACCAGCCCGCTGTCCTACCCCGTCAACGGCGGCCAGCCGGCGCTGCTGGCGGGCCTCGGCCGCGCCCTCGCCGACGTCTGCGGGCCGGTCACCCTGATCCGTCCCGACACCATCGCGGGCGACCAGCTGCCCCCGCTGCTCAACTCGGGCCTGTCCGCGGGCGACCACGAGCCGACCGCGGACCAGCGGGCGGCGGAGGAGGCCACCGAGTACGGCGGGCAGGCGAAGCAGGCCCTGGAGACCAGTACCGCCGACCCGGAGGCGGAGGGCTGCGTGGTGCCCGCGCTCGGGGACAGCACCAGCACCTTCATGGACTCCTTCCGGCGCGCCCGCGCCGACCACCCGGACGTGCGCACCGCGACCGTGCTGGGCAGCGTCGACCAGACGACGGTCAACACGACCGGCGGGGCATCGGGCCCGTACGAGGGGTCGTACGTCACCGGCTGGTACCCGGCGTCGAGCGACAAGCTCTGGGACCCGATGAAGGACGTGATCAAGAAGGAGGCGTTCGGCGACAACCGGATCGACCCCGCCGACGCCGGGGTGCAGACCACCTGGATCGCCTACACGGTGTTCCAGCAGGTCGTCGAGTCGCTCGGCGACGGCGAGGTGAGCGCCGACACCGTGACCCGGACGCTGAACAGTGGTCTGAAGGTCCAGACGGGCGGGCTCACCCCCACCCTGCGCTGGCAGTTCCAGGACAAGCTGGCCTCCGTCGGCTTCCCCCGGCTGGTCAACGCCAACGTGACCTTCCAGGAGGTCAAGGACGGCCGGCTCGTGTCCAGCCGCGACGGCTTCATCGACGTGACGGACACGCTGCGCAACGCCGACCTGGCCTGACGCGGCGAGGAGCGGGCCGCCCGCCACCGCCCCTCCGCCGTGCTCGTCGTCCTCCGTCAGCCCCACGCCGGCCCGCTCCGGTCACCGCACGCCGGCCGTCCGGACCGGGCCGGGCTCCGGCCGGTCACGGATCGGCCGGTCACAGATCGGCCGGTCACAGATCGGTCGGCTGCCGTTCGGTCAGGCTGTGCTGCTTGGCGATCGCGTTCCACAGCTGGGCGGCCTTGGTCTTCTCGGCGGTCGCGGTGCCGCTGTCCTTGGTGGCGGCCGCGGTCTCGCCGGTCGAGCGGGCCTGGCCCTTCCGGCAGCCCTTCTTGCCCGCGGTCTGGTCGGCCCAGGCCGCGTAGTGGCTGTCGGCCGACGCCGACGCCTGCCACGCCTTGGTGAGCGCGTCGGTGAGCGCCGCGTGCTCGGGCAGTTTGTCCACCGAGAGCGCGGTCAGGTCGGTGACCAGCTGGTTGCGCTGCCCGGCTGCTTCCCGCAGGTCCTCGGCCGCCTGCTGGAGGTCCTTGCAGGCCTTCACCTTCTCCACCGCGCTGATCACCGTGGACCGGCTGTCGCCGCTGTGGGCCAGCAGCTTGTCCAGCTCGACGGCCTGCTGCCGGACCGGGTCGACGGACGGCTCCGCCGACGGCTCGGCCGAGGGCGCCTCGCTCGCGGGCCCGGTGGCGGAGACCGGCTGGTTCTTGCTGTCGTCGTCGCCCCCGCCGCCGAGCAGCGCGCCCGCGCCGATGCCGAGGACCACGAGACCGACGCCGACCGCCGCGATCAGCGGCACCTTCGAACCCGTGCGGCCACCCCGGCCGCCCCGGCCTCCGGCGTCGCT
>NZ_JBHSPC010000015.1:133661-173435 GCF_042656345.1 Streptomyces incanus | reverse complement strand
CGGGTAGGCGGGCTGCTGGTGCTCGACGCGGGGCATCTGCTGGGTGGAACCGGCCGGGGCCTCGCCGCCGGAGGCGCGGAAGAGGTTGTCGAACTCGGCGGGCGGTTGCCGGTTCTCTTCGCCGGCGGGACCACCGGAGTGCGCACCGGGCGCGGCTCCGTACGGCGCGCCCTGGGGCTGGTCGGTCACCGGTGCCATGAACTGGGTGGCCTCGGCGTCGGGGTTGCCCGCGGGCGTCGGCGGCCCGCCGGCCTGGCCCTGCTCGGACAGGTTCGGGTACCGGGCCGCCTCGGAGTCGTGTGCGGCGGGCATCTCGGGAGGCAGCGCTCCCTGGCCCACCGGGGGTATGAACTGTGTCGCGCCCTCGTCCATGGGGGCGGCGGCGGGCACCGGCGGCAGGAACTGGGTGGCCCCCTCCGCCCCGTCGGGCAGCGCGCCCGTGACGCCGGGGCCGTACGCGCCGTACCCGGAACCGTGCTGCGGCGGCATCGGAACGCCCCCGGACTGCTGCCCGTAACCGTCCGGACCCCCGGCCGCTGAGCCGTAGGCGTCACCGCCGTGGTGTCCGCCGTAGCCGGGATCCTGGCCGGTGGCCTGCGGCGGCATCGGCGCGGACGGGCCGCCGGTGTTCGGACCGTACGAGGAGTGGGTGCCGTGGGCCCCGCTGCCGCCCGAGGCCTGCGCGCCCTCGGGCGGTAGCGGGCCCGGACCCTGCTGTCCCCCGGCCGGTCCCTGCGCGCCCCAGGGGGCCGGTTCCTGCGCGCCCCACTGCTGGGCGGGCGGGGACTGCCACTCCTGGCCGGGCGGCGCCGACGGTGCCGGCGCGGGCGGCGTCTGCTGCTCGGGCCCCCACGGCGTGCCCCAGGTCTGACCGCCGGGCGGCGCCGAGGCGGGTGCCTGCCCACCCGGCGGGACCGGACCGGCCGGGCCCGTCATGCCCGGCAGCAAGGGCTCGCCGCCGTCGGAGGGCAGCACGATGCCTTCGCGCGCGGGGCGCGCCGAGGGCTCCTCGCCCTGTCCACTCTGCGTCACCGGGACTCCTACCCATGGGGAACCTTGTGGATCGTCGGCTCACGCTACCGGGTCCCCGGAGCCCGGTGCCACGCAGCACAGGGCCTGACCTCATGCCCTGTGAGCGCGGTAACAGAACCGGATCACCACACGCTGTTCATGTCACCTCTCCCGCTCCGCCCCCGCATCAACTCCGCATTGCCCGCACGTTCACTCGGAATCACCCGAAATGTTCACCACCCGCCGGTCGCCGCCGAGTTCGCACGAGGACCGAATCTTGATCACACCGTGCCCCTGCTGCGCCCGGCCGCCGCGACGTGGCAGCGTCGCGACGTCGCGCTCACGCCGCCGCGGGCAGGGCCATGCGCGCACCGAACTCCCGTACCACCGGCTCCTCCTGATACGGCTCCAGCCGTTGCTGGAAGTCCTCCAGGTACTCGGCGCCCCGGTGGGACCTGAGCCCGTCCAGCAGTTCCACCGCCTTCAGGCCCGTGCTGCAGGCCTGTTCGACCTCCCGCTGCTGCACCTGTGCCGTGGCGAGCAGCACATAGCCGATCGCCCGGCGCCGCACCCGCGACTCGGGATGCCCGGCCAGCGACTCGCGCGCACACCGCGCGGCGTCCTCGGCCTGCCCCAGGTCCCGGTGACAGTGCGCCAACTCGTCGGACAGGTAGGCCTCGTCGAAATGGGCGATCCACACGGGATCGTCCCCCGAGGCCGGCTCGGCCGCCTCCATGGCGCCGATCGCGCGCCCGGCCGCCTCCTGCGCGGCGCGCGCGTCACCCATCAGCGCGTGCCCGCGCGCCTCCGCCGCACGGAACATCGCCTCCGCGCGGGGTGTCGCCCGCCCTCGCGCGCCTTCCTGCGCGGCACGCGCCAACTGCGCGATCTCGCGCGGGTTCCCGAGCTGCGCGGCCAGATGGCTCATGGAAGCGGCGAGCACGTACCCGCCGTACCCGCGGTCGCCGGCCGCCTGGGCCAGCCGCAGCGCCTGGATGTAGTAGCGCTGGGCGAGGCCCGGCTGCCCGGTGTCGATGGCCATGTACCCGGCCAGTTCGGTCAGTCGGGCGACCGCCGCGAACAGCTCCCGCCCGACGGCCTCCCGGTACGAGCCGGCGAGCAGCCCGGAGACGACGCTGTTGAGGTAGTGCACGACGACCGGGCGCACATGCCCGCTGCCGTACTGGTGGTCCAGGTCCACCAGGGACTGCGTCATGGCCCGCACCGCTCTCACGTCGGACTGCCCGACCCGCGGCCCCGCCGAGCGCGCCACCTGCGGGTCGGGGACGGAGATCAGCCAGTCCCGGCTCGGCTCCACCAGCGCGGACGCGGCGACCGAGGAGCCGGACAGGAAGTCCCGCCGGCCCACGTCGCTGCGCCACAGCTCGCAGACCTGCTCTATGGCCCCCAGTACCGTCGGCGAGAACTGGAGACCGACACCCGACGCGAGGTTCTTGCCGTTGGCCATGCCGATCTCGTCGATCGTGACCGTACGGCCCAGCTTGCGTCCGAGCGCCTCCGCGATGATCGCCGGCGCCCGGCCCCGCGGCTGCTGTCCGCGCAGCCAGCGGGCCACCGACGTCTTGTCGTACCGCAGGTCGAGGCCGTGCTCGGCGCCGCACATGTTGACTCTGCGGGCCAGCCCGGCGTTGGAGCATCCTGCTTCCTGGATGAGCGCCTGCAGTCGTTCGTTCGGCTGCCGCGCGACGAGAGGCCTTGCGGCCATGGCGTACCCCCTGAGGCTGCGGTGCCTGCCCGCGCACCGAGTTGACGTGCCTTCGGCGGCCGGACCCGCCCATCCCCTGACAACTCCCCTCGTGAAGGGACGAAAAGTTCCGGCCGTGAAGATCAATGCCCCACCGAGGTGCCGAAGATGCGAGGCATGGGCGAATTGCCGGGGTAACGGCGGATGCCGGCCCCGTCCTGGCTACCCACCCTTGGCTACCCACCCGCGGACACCGATCCCCCTGCGCGCCCCCGGACATGCACCCATGCGCCCCGGCCACGGAGCGAACACCCCTCCTCCGCGCATGGGCACGGGCGTAACCCCTGGTGACGGACGTAGTTGTGTTCATCGTGGAAGAGACGATCCCGGGCACCGACGCCGGACAGATCCCGAAGCAGCGCGGGGAAACCCTGCTGGACACCGCGGTTCGCTACACCGAGGAGCGACACTGGGACGTGTTCCCGGGCACGTGGCTGGAGGCCGTCGCCGGGGTGCACCGCTGCTCGTGCGGTGTCGTCGAGTGCCCGGCCCCCGGCGCACACCCGGCGCGCTCCGACTGGGCGGGCCAGGCGACCGGCAGTGCGACGGCCGTCCGCCGCATGTGGCAGACGTGGCCGACGGCCTCGATCCTGCTGCCCACCGGCCATTCCTTCGACACGATCTCCGTCCCCGAGACGGCGGGGTTCCTGGCGCTGGCCCGGATGGAGCGGATGGAACTGGCGCTCGGTCCGGTGACCCTGACGCCCGCCCGGCGCATGGAATTCTTCGTGCTCCCCGGCGCCGCGGCGAAGGTGCCGGGCCTGGTCCGCTCCCTGGGCTGGTCGCTGTCCCCGCTCGATCTGACCGTGCGGGGCGAGGGGGCTTACGTGGCGGCGCCGCCCACGCGGTTCGGGTCCAGGGGGGCCGTGCAGTGGGCCAGCAGGCCGACACCGGCGAACCGGTGGCTGCCGGACGCCGCGGAGCTGATCTCGCCGCTGGCGTACGCGTGCGGCCGGGACCGGCAGGACCGCCGGGAACGACGGGAACGGCGGGAGCAGTAGGCCCTGTCGTCGCACTCGCGTCGTCCGCCCGGAGGGCGGGCCCGCGGCGTCAGGCGCGTGCGCCGGGGCCCCCTGCTCGAAGAGCCTGGGGGAGCGTGCGTGGCGTCGCGCGGCAGACGGGAGTGTGCCGACAGGGACCACGGCGCTTCGGGAGAGGATCCCGGCGTGCACGGCGTACGGTGCCGCCCTCACCCTCCTCGGCCTCCGCCTCGCGGCGCCGAGCACGGCCCACCGCCTGCCGGAGATCCTCACGGCGGGCAGCAGGAGCTGAGGGGCGGGCAGCAGGGGCTGAGGGGCGGGCAGGGGCACGGGGCCCGCAGCAGGGCACGGGCTCGGGGATCAGGCGTCCTGGAGGGCGTCCAGGAACGGCTCGATGGCGGTGCGCCAGGCGTCGGGCTGGTCGTAGTGGACGAGGTGGCCGGCGTCGGCCACCTCCGCGTACTGGCCGCGGGGCAGCACCCGGACCATCTCCTGGGCCTCCGCGCGGCCCAGTTCGCCGTCGAGGCCGCGGACCACCAGGGCCGGGCACCGCACCTGGGCCAGCTCCTCCCAGTGCGCGTCGTACACCCAGGTCTCGCGGGAGCGGAGCATCTGGCCGGGGTCGAAGACCGGCCGCCATCCGTCCGGGGACTCGGCCATCACCTCGGCGTAGAACTCACCGCGGGCCGGGTTCGGCCGCTCCACCCACGGGTCGTCCTCGCCGAACCACTTGCGGACGTCGGCGAGGGTGGCGAACGGAACGGGCCAGGCCTTGAACCACTGGGCCCACTCGCGCTGCGAGGCGGCCCCGAGCGCGGAGGCCCGCATGTCACAGATGATCAGTCCGCGCACCAGGTCGGGTCGTTTGGCGGCCAGCTGCCAGGCGGTCAGCGCGCCCATGGCGTGGCCGATGAGGACGGCCGGGCCGAGGCCCAGCTGATCGAGGGCGGCCTCGGTGTCGTCGACGTAGGCGTCACGGGTGAACGAGGCCTGCGTGGGCTTGTCGCTGCGGCCGTGACCGCGCTGGTCCAGGGCGACCGCCCGGTACCGTCCGGAGAGCCAGCGGGCGGTGGACGCCCAGTGCGAGGCGCGGCCCATGAGCCCGTGGAGCAGCAGCACGCTCGAGGCGTCGCCCCCGGTGGGGTGCTCCACCGGGTCGCTGCCGGTCTTGGGCGGATCGCCGAACTCCCAGGCTGCGAGACGTACGCCGTCCGTCCCCGCCACGTCGATGCGTCGCGCCATCGTCTTGGCACCCCCAACTCGCTGCTTGCCGTGCCTGCTGTTGCCGCCCCACAGATTATCGAATGCACTTTCGAGAAAACGGTTCCAGCCGTCAACACCCCTCGTACGAGTGACACCGCTCGGGGATTGATCGCCGCGGTCGGGGGGAGATCTCCAACGGGAGGCGGACCTCTCGGGGAAATTGGTCCGCAGGGAATGACCCTGGGAGCTCGGGGCTCCGGGTCAGCACAGGGGAGGGCAGGCCCCGGCGCCGTGCGGCGCCGGGGCTCCTCACGTGGTCACGGCACATTCTCCCGCCCCTCCCCGGCCGGGTGACAGCGCGGTCGGCCCGGCCAAGAGCCCCTCAGGTCGCATGCCTCACGCGACAGCCTCGCACGCGAACCGCGCGAGCGCTGCGCTTCGGCGCACTCGGCCCGGATTCGGCGCGATCGCACCGGCGCCGCGACACCACCTGAGCAACTCCCTTTCCCAGCAGTCGAGTTGACTGGACGCGAACACACGCCCACCACCGCGGGATCACCACCGTGCCGGCGCCCGCCCCTGCCCGACCGCTGTCCGACGGCTGCCCGACGGCTGTCCGACGGCTGTCCGCCGACCGGACCCGGGACTACGGCTTGGCGACGAACACGTGGGAGGCGACGTCCGTCTCCAGCTCGGCCGCCTCACCGCCGCTGCCCACCAGCACGCCGCCCGCCGACTCCGTCACGCTGACCACCGAACCGGGCTGGACGCCCGCCCGGCGCAGCGTGTACATCAGCTGCGCGTCCGTCTGGATCGGCTCGCCGATCCGGCGCACCACGACCGTCTTGCCCTCGGAGCCCGGGTCGAGATCGGCCAGGGACACCATGCCCTCGTCCAGGAACGGGTCGGCGCCGTCCTTCTCGCCCAGCTCCTCCAGGCCCGGGATCGGGTTGCCGTAGGGCGACTCGGTGGGGTGCCGCAGCAGCTCCAGCACACGGCGCTCGACGGCCTCGCTCATCACGTGCTCCCAGCGGCAGGCCTCGGCGTGCACCTGCTCCCACTCCAGGCCGATCACGTCGACGAGCAGACACTCGGCGAGGCGGTGCTTGCGCATCACGCGGGTGGCCAGCCGGCGGCCCTCGTCGGTGAACTCCAGATGCCGGTCTGCGGCGACGGACACCAGGCCGTCGCGCTCCATCCGGGCCACCGTCTGGCTGACCGTCGGGCCGCTCTGGTCGAGCCGCTCCGCGATCCTGGCGCGCATGGGGACCACGCCTTCCTCCTCCAGCTCGAGGATGGTGCGGAGATACATCTCCGTGGTGTCGATCAGTCCGGACATACGTGCCCCTCGATGAGATCTGCGATTGGCTCTGCCGGAGGCTGGACGGCCCACCGGCGCATGTGCTGGCCCTGGACTCAATTCTGACGCATGGCGCCGACAACCGAGGCGCGCCGTGGGACGAAAGGTATGCGCGGAGTGATGCACGGTGGTACAAGGCCGCCGCGGAGGACTTCCCGGCCCCTCGGGCCGCCATATTGACACGGTACTGGTCCGGACCGCACGGTGATCGGCAGCAGTCCACCCCGAAGGGATGCCGCATGAGCGACCGTACGCCGGCCGGCCAGTTCCTCGATGCCGCGATCGGCCTGCTGCGCCGGGTCCGCGACGAGGAGGCCGCCTCCGTCGCGGCCGCGGGCACCCTGCTCGCCGACACCGTCGCGGACGGCGGACGCCTCTTCGCCTTCGGCGCCGGCCACTCCTCGCTCGCCGCGCAGGACATCGTCTACCGCGCGGGCGGACTCGCCCTGATGAACCTGCTCGCCGTCCCGGGCGTCGTCGGCGTCGACGTGATGCCGGCCACCCTCGGCTCGGCCCTCGAACGCGTCGACGGGCTCGCGAGCGCCGTGCTCGACTCGTCCCCGGCCCGCGCGGGCGACGCGCTGGTGATCGTCTCCCTGTCCGGGCGCAACCCGCTCCCCGTGGAGATGGCTCTGAACGCCCGCGCCCTGGGCCTGAAGGTCATCGGCGTGACCTCGGTGGCGTACGCGACGGAGACGACGTCCCGGCACGCCTCGGGGACGTATCTCAAGGACCACTGCGATCTCGTCCTGGACTCCAAGATCGCGGTCGGTGACGCGGAGCTGACCCTGGACGACGTCCCCGCCCCCTTCGCCCCCGCCTCCACCGTCGTCACCACGGCCCTCCTCCAGGCGGTCATGGCCACCGCGGCCGCCACCCTGGCCGACCGAGGCATCGAGCCGCCCCTCCTGCGCTCCGGCAACGTCGACGGCGGCCACGCCTGGAACGGCCGCATCCTGGAGCAGTACGGCGACCGGATCTTCTACCGGCACTGAACCGTTCCTGGGCAGTGAGCAGGAGTGAGTCCTGACTCTCCGGCACGCCCCGAACGGTCTTGGGCGCACTGGTCCTCCGCTTTCGCGTCCTGGGCGGCGACGCATATCACGTATGCGGTCCGTCCCAGGTGGGCGGAATCCCTACGACCCGGCCATGTGGGTGTGGCCAGAGGCGACGGGGAGGCCCCGAACCATCTCTCTGGTAGAACGGGGGCCCCGACTGCTGACGCCACACCCGGCGTCCCAGATCGCACCGAGTGCGTTACGCGCACCCAGCCAGGCACACCCACGGAACGTCACGCCGTTCACTCAATCGTGCCCATGTACACCAAAACGAGGTACCGGACCAGCAATTGTGTACCCCTGGCGCCGCGCCCGCCACCCCGTCACTGTCACCGGTCCGTCGCCGGGCCACCCTCACCGCTCCGGCCGCCCGTCACCGCGACCGCGTGCCCGTCACCGCTCCGCCGTCACCTCGGCCGCCGGGTCGGGGTCACTCCCGCCGGCCGGTCGCTCCCATCAGGTCCAGGGCCGTGGCGATGCGGTGGGCCACGTCCTCCGCGTACATCACGTCGGAGCGTTCGAACGCGTTGCGTCCCGGGCTCCGCAGAAACGTCACGGCACCGAGCGTCCGGCCCCGGCTGCGCAGCACCGTGCACAGGGCGTGCGCCGCGTCCGCCGGCCACTGCCGGGACACCGCCCACGCGTGCGCCTCCTGGGCCGTCCCCGCCTCCGCGTCGGCCCGTACGGAACCGGCCCGCTCGACGCACCGCAGGGCGGGATGGCCCTGGTGGTACCGCACCGGCAGACCCGCCTGCCCGGCGATCCTGCTCGGCCCCGGCGCCCCGGACGGGGTGGCCGCGATCCGCACCAGCCGGACCCGGCCCGCGCTCTCCGCGTCACCCGCGGCCCCGTCGGCCGCCCGGTCCGCCACGCGGTCGATCAGCGCGTGGTCGGCGAATCCGGCGAGCGCGAAGTCCAGATGGACGGTGACGGCCTCCGCCGGGTCCTCGCACTCGGCCGCCGCCCGCGCCGCCCGGTGCAGCTGCTGCGCCCGGAACCGCGCCAGCGAGGCCTCCTGCTCGCTCTGCCGGGCCTCGGTCACGTCCTGGAACAGCCAGCCCACGCCGAGCGGCACCGGCTCCTCCGCCAGCGGCGACGCCAGCCGCACGAAGCCGCTCCGCCAGCACCGCCGCCGCTCGCCCTTCGGCTCCCGCACACTCACCCAGATCTCGGCGGGCGCGGGCGGAGCGCCCTGGGCCAGCACATGGGTGAGCGCGCTCTCCAGCTCCTCCACGCCCTGCGACAGCAGCTCCCCGAGCGGCCGCCCCAGCACGGAGGTGCGCCCGGTGCCGAGCGCCTTCGCGGCGTGCGCGTTGATCACGGCGGGCCGCAGATCGGCGTCGACGAGGACGACGCCCCAGCTCGCGTCCTCCAGCAGCGCCTCGCTCAGCGCGATCGACCGCTCCAGGTCGATCTGCGCGTGCACCTCGCTGAACGCGCAGTACACACCCGCCGGCTTCCCGTCGGGCCCGTGTACGGCCGCGGACTGCGTCCGCACCAGCACCCGGCCGCCGTCCTTGGTCAGCAGCGCGAACTCGTGCACCTGACGGCCCGAGGCGTCCATGGCCGACATCAGTTGCCCCTCGACCTCCGCGGCGTCCGCGCCGCGCACCGCCCATCCGGCGAAGCCCTGCCGGCCCACGGCCTCGGCCGCGGTCCATCCGAGGATGCGCTCCGCCTCGCGGTTCCAGTGCGTCACCACCGCGTCCGCGTCGAAGGCGCACAGGGCGGCGTCCATACCGTCCAACAACGCGGCCAGCAGATCGGAACCGTCCGAACTCTCCCGCTCGGGCTCGTCGGGCCCCAGTTCGTCGGTGGTCCCACTACGCCGGGAAGCACTCACCTGGACCCCCTGCAGCTGCGTCCTACGTACGGCACGTCGGTCCGCCCACTCGCAATCATTCAACTTGAACGTGACTCAGCGCACATCGGGTTCCCGCAACATTGAGAAAATCGTTGTACGCCACCGGCATCCCCGCCCTCCGCTCAGCCGCCGCCCCGCGGCTTCCCGCCGCTCCCCCGCCGGGCGTCCACCTCGATCTCGATCCTCATCCGGGGATCGGCGAGCCCGCACACCTGCATGGTGGCCGCGGGCCGGACCTCGCCGAAGCGGCGCCTCAGCACGGGCCAGCACGGCTCGAAGTCCTCCCGCGCGGGCAGCAGGTAACGCACCCGCACGACGTCCGCGAGGGTGCATCCCGCCTTGTCCAGGGCCGCTTCGATGTTCCGCAGGCACTGCTCGGCCTGCTCGACCACGTCGTCGGAGATCGTCATGGCCGCGTAGTCGAACCCGGTGGTCCCGGACACGTACACCCGGTCCCCGTCCACCACGGCCCGCGCGTAGCCGATCCGCTCCTCGAACACCGACCCGCCCGCGATCGCCCGCCGCCCCGTGTCCTCCATGCGCCGCACGGTAGGTGACCGGCGGCGACACGTCCAACGGTCAATATCTCGAAAAACCGGTTGATCGGACGGCGGGACGGTTCCTAGAGTGGTGGCATTCCGGAAAGGAGGTGGTTCGGCAGATGTATTCATACCGGACGGAAGAGGTGGCTGCGGGCCAGTAGCCCGTCGCCGTACTCGGTTCGGCGCCGGACCAGCGTGTGCGTGATGCGCGCGACCGGCCCCAATCCAACGCAGTCGCCCGACCCGCGAGTCGCCGGTACGTCCGGCCGGCCCCTCCTTCGGAGGACCAGGCTCGCGGGTCGTCTGCGTTTCCGGGAGCCGGGAACCCGGGCCCCGGGCTCCCGTCGCGCCCCGGGTCTCAGGCCCGGTCGGTGATGTCCGCGTAGCCCTCGATCTCCTGCGGGTCGCGGCTGCCGGGGCCCACGTAGTGGGCGGAGGGGCGGACCAGGCGGCCGGTGCGCTTCTGCTCGAGGATGTGGGCCGACCAGCCCGCGGTACGGGCACAGGTGAACATCGAGGTGAACATGTGGGCCGGCACCTCGGCGAAGTCCAGGACGATGGCGGCCCAGAACTCGACGTTGGTGGCCAGGACGCGGTCGGGACGACGGGCGTGGAGCTCGGCCAGGGCGGCCTTCTCCAACGCCTCGGCGACCTCGAAGCGGGGGGCACCGAGATCGCGCGCGGTGCGGCGCAGCACGCGGGCGCGGGGGTCCTCGGCGCGGTAGACGCGGTGGCCGAAGCCCATGAGGCGCTCACCCTGGTCGAGCACCCGCTTCACATACGCCTCGGCGTCTCCGGTGCGTTCGATCTCCTCGATCATGCCGAGGACACGCGAGGGTGCGCCGCCGTGCAGGGGCCCCGACATGGCGCCGACGGCACCCGAGAGGGCCGCGGCCACGTCCGCGCCGGTGGAGGCGATGACGCGGGCCGTGAAGGTGGAGGCATTCATGCCGTGCTCGGCGGCGGAGGTCCAGTACGCGTCGACGGCGGCGACGTGCTTGGGGTCGGGTTCGCCACGCCAGCGGATCATGAAGCGTTCGACGATTGAGCGCGCCTTGTCGATCTCGCTCTGCGGGACCATGGGCCGGCCCTGGCCGCGCGCGGACTGGGCGACGTAGGAGAGGGCCATGACGGCGGCGCGCGCGAGGTCGTCGCGGGCCTGCTCGGCATCGATGTCCAGGAGCGGTTTCAGGCCCCAGACGGGCGCCAGCATGGCGAGCGCGGACTGGACGTCGACGCGGACGTCACCGGAGTGGACGGGGATCGGGAAGGGCTCGGCGGGCGGCAGGCCGGGGTTGAAGGCTCCGTCGACGAGAAGGCCCCAGACGTTCCCGAAGGAGACGTGCCCGACCAGGTTCTCGATGTCGACGCCCCGGTACCGGAGTGCGCCGCCCTCCTTGTCCGGTTCGGCGATCTCCGTCTCGAACGCGACGACTCCTTCGAGTCCGGGTACGAAGTCGGACATCAGGCGGCTCCTCATGATGGGGGCGGCGGGTGGTGGTGTGGGTGGGACGACCACGCGCCGACCGGTCGGTGAGTCGATCGGTCGGTAACCGGTCGACCTGTCGAGGTGAGTGCGCGTCCGAAGGCTCCACGGTCGTCATCGCGAGGACTCGCGGTCCGGGACGTCACCCCTGTGATGCCCGGCTGTCGGCCGTCCAACCGGATCACTGCACAGCACGATATCCCTGAGTGCCATTTTTGGGGAGGGTTCGCGGCACTCAGTGCCACATGATTGCGGACGGGCCTCCCCTCCCGACCTCCCCTCCCGACCTCCGCTCCGGACCGCTGCTCCCGACCTGCGGACGCCCCACCCGCGGCCTCCGCGCATGCGGCAGGATGACAGCGTGACCGATCGAGAATCCGTTCCCCTCGCTCTCGCCTCGATGCGCAAGCAGTACCGGGCCGAGGGACTCTCCGAGACCGACCTGGCCGCCACTCCCCTCGAGCAGTTCGCACGCTGGTTCAAGCAGGCGGCGACGGACGGCGGTCTCTTCGAGCCGAACGCGATGATCGTGTCCACGGCGGACGCCCAGGGACGGCCCAGCTCCCGCACGGTGCTGCTGAAGCACTTCGACGAGCGGGGGTTCGTGTTCTACACGAACTACGACTCCCGCAAGGGGCGCGAGCTGACCGGGAACCCGTACGTCTCGCTGCTGTTCCCGTGGCATCCGATGGCCCGGCAGGTCATCGTCACCGGAGTCGCGCGGCGCACCGGCCGCGACGAGACGGCCGCCTACTTCCGCACCCGGCCGCACGGCTCTCAGCTGGGCGCGTGGGCGAGTGGCCAGTCGTCGGTGCTGGCCGACCGTACGGCCCTGGACACGGCGTACGCGGAGCTGGCGGCCCGGTATCCGGAGGGCGAGCAGGTGCCGGTCCCGCCGCACTGGGGCGGCTTCCGGGTGGCCCCCCAGGCGGTGGAGTTCTGGCAGGGCCGCGAGAACCGCCTCCACGACCGCCTGCGGTACGCGGCCCGGCCGGACGGCGGCTGGCGGGTGGAGCGGCTGAGCCCGTGAGCCTTCAGCCCAGTACCTCGTCCAGCAGTGCCGCCCACTGCCGTACCACCCTCTCGCGCCGGGCCGCGTCGTCGGTGAGGAGGGTGGCGAGGCCCAGGCCGCGGGCCATGTCGAGGAGGCCCTGGACGGTCTCGCGGACGCCGGGGCGGGTCTCGTCGGCGGCGAGGAGTTCCACGGCGACGCGGTGGCTCTCGCGGCCGATGCGGGATTCCAGCTCGGTCACGCGGGGCCGCAGCGGCTCCTCGTTGGAGGCGGCGACCCACAGGTGCAGGGCGGCGCGGAACAAAGGCCCGGTGTAGAGGTCCACCAGGGCGGTGACCACCGCGCGGCGGTCGCCGGCGGTGGTGCCTTGGGGGAAGAGAGCACGCAGGGCGGTGGAGCGTTCCTCGGCCACGTACTCCACGGCAGCCGTGAAGAGGTCCTCGCGGGTCGGGAAGTGGTGCTGGGCCGCTCCCCGGGAGACGCCCGCGCGTTCGGCGACGACGAGGACCGTCGAACCCGCCCAGCCGTGTTCGGCGAGGCAGGCCACGGCGGCTTCCAGGAGGCGTTGCCGGGTGACCCGGCTACGGTCCTGCTTGGGGACGCGTTCGGCACGGTCGCCGCGGCCGGCACGATCGCCGAGATCACCGTGGTCACTGCGGTCGCTGCGGTCACTGCGGTCGCTGCGGTCGGTCGTGCTCACACCACCCATTCCGGATCCCGTCGTTCGAGGAAGGCCGTCATCCCCTCCCGCGCGGTGGCGGAGGCGAAGAGGCGGGCCGAGAGCGCGGTCAGGTCGGCGGCGTCCCGGTCGAAGGTCTCCAGCACCCTAGCCGTGAGCAGCCGTTTCGTCTCGGCCAGGGCCTCGGGGGCGGCTCGGCGCAGGCCGTCGAGGACGGGAGCGAGGACCTCGTCGACGTCCTCGCCGTACGCGGTGAGCAGGCCGATGCGGGCGGCTTCGACGGCGTCGAGGCGCTCCCCGGTGAGGTAGTAGCGGGCGAGCGCGCGCGGGTCGGTGCGGGGCAGCAGCGGCAGGGAGACGACGGCGGGGGCGACGCCGACGCGGACCTCGGTGAAGGCGAACGTGGCCGCGTCCGAGGCGGCGGCGATGTCGCAGGCGCCGAGCAGTCCGAGGCCGCCCGCGCGGACGTGCCCGGTGACCCGCGCGACGACCGGTTTCGGCAGTTCGACGAGCTGCCGCAGCAGGCCGGTGAGGTCCTGAGGTGCCGGCGGGTCGCGCAGGTCGGCACCCGCGCTGAAGGTGTTCCCGGTGTGCGTGAGCACGACCGCGCGGACGCCGCCGTCCCGGCCGGCGTCGGTGAGCGCGTCGGCCAGCTCGGCGACGAGGACGGCGGACAGGGCGTTGCGGCGCTCGGGGGCGTCGAGGCTGAGGGTCTCGACGCCCCGCGCGCGCGTGCGGCCGATCAGGGTCACGAGAGCTCCCCGGACCGCGCCCTGAGTTCGCGGCGCAGGATCTTCCCGGAGGCCGCGCGGGGGACGGCGTCGACGAACGTGACGTGGCGGACCCGTTTGTACGGGGCGACGTGTTCGGCGACGTACATCATGACCTCGCTCTCCGAGAGCGCGGGGGCGGACGGCCGGCGGACGACGTGGGCGTGCGGGACCTCGTTGCCGTCGTCGTCGTAGGCGCCGACGACGGCGGCGTCGGCGATGCCGGGGTGGGTCAGGAGCAGCGCCTCGAGTTCGGCGGGGGCGACCTGGAAGCCCTTGTACTTGATGAGTTCCTTGACCCGGTCGACGACGAACAGCCAGCCGTCCTCGTCCGTGTGGCCGACGTCGCCGGTGTGCAGCCAGCCGTCCTCGTCGATCATCGCGTCGGTGGCGTCGGGCCGGCCGAGGTAGCCCTTCATGACCTGGGGGCCGCGGATGAGGATCTCGCCGGACTCGCCGGGGCCGAGGTCCTCGGCCGGGTCGTCGAGGGCGACGATCCGCATCTCGGTGCCGGCGATGAGCTTGCCGACGGTGCCGGGGGGCGCGTCTCGCATGGCGTTCAGGGGGACGACGTGGGTGCCTGGCGAGAGTTCCGTCATGCCGTACGCCTGGCCGACGGGCGGCAGGCCGAGCCGCTGTGAGCAGGCGGCGGCGAGGCTCGCGTCCAGGGGGGCGGCGGCGCTGATGACGTGCTTCAGGGAGCTGAGGTCGTACTCGGCGACCAGCGGGTGCTTGGCGAGCGCCAGGACGATGGGTGGGGCCACGTACAGGCCGGTGATGCGGTGGTTCTGGATGGCCGCCAGGAACGTCTCCAGGTCGAAGCGCGGGAGGACGACGACGGTGGCGCCTTTGCGCAGGGGGGCGTTCATCAGGGCCGTCAGACCGTAGATGTGGAAGAACGGCAGCACGGCGAGGATGCGGTCGCCGGGGCCTGTGGTGATCAGTGGTGCGAGCTGGGCGAGGTTCGTGGCGATCTGGCGGTGCGTGAGCATCACTCCTTTCGGGGTGCCGGTGGTGCCGGAGGAGTACGGCAGGGCGGCGACGTCCTCGGCGGGGTCGATGGCGACCCGCGGCTCGGGGGCGGTGGAGGCCAGCATGTCGATCAGCGAGCGGTGGCCGGGCGCGCTGTCGCAGACGAGGACCTCCTCGACGCCGCCCGCGAGTTCGGCCGCCCTGCGCGCGGTCCGGAGCAGCGGGGACACGGTGACGATCCAGCGGGCCCCGGAGTCCGCCAACTGCTTGCCGAACTCCTCGGCGGTGGCGAGCGGGTGAACGGTGGTGACCGACGCACCCGCGCGGGTGGCCGCGTAGAAGGCGAGCGGGAAGGCGATCGTGTTGGGGCTGTGCAGCGCGAGCACGTCGCCCTTGCGCACCCCCGCCTCGGCGAGAGCGGCGGCGACGCGCCGGTGGAACCGGTCCACCTGCTCGTAGGTGAGGGTGGTGCCGTCGGTGCCGTCGATGAGCGCCGGGGTGCTCCCGAACCCGGCGGCGCGCGCGAGCACCGCGTCGTGGATGGGGAGCTCGACGGGTGGAACGTCTGCGTACTCGCTGCGGAACATGGTTCCTCCTCGCACAACGCTGTGCCGGTTCGGTACGACTCGGTACTCCTGGATATGCCGTGACGCCTCTCGGTCCTACTGGTTACTGCCGGTTTCGGCACTGCTCGGCGCTGCTCGGCGCTGCCGGCCCCGCCGGCCCTGCTCGGTGAAGGCCCCTGTCGCTCAGTACGACTTGGGCAGGCCCAGGGTCTGGTGGGAGACGTAGTTCAGGATCATCTCCCGGCTCACCGGGGCGATCCGGGACACCCGAGCGGCGGTCACCAGCGAGGCGAGGCCGAACTCGCGCGTGAGGCCGTTCCCGCCGAGGGTGTGCACGGCCTGGTCGACGGCCTTCACACAGGCCTCGGCGGCGGCGTACTTGGCCATGTTGGCGGCCTCGCCCGCGCCCACGTCGTCGCCGGCGTCGTAGAGATGGGCGGCCTTCTGCATCATCAGGCGGGCCAGTTCGAGCTCGATGTGCGCCTGCGCGAGAGGGTGCGCGATGGCCTGGTGCGCGCCGATGGGTGCCTTCCACACCGTGCGTTCCCGCGCGTACTCGACGGCCTTGGCCAGGGCGTAGCGGCCCATGCCGATCCCGAAGGCGGCCGTCATGATCCGCTCGGGGTTGAGTCCGGCGAACAGCTGGAGCAGGCCCGCGTCCTCTCCCCCGCTGCCGAAAGCATGGGAGGTGCTCCCACCCACGAGGGCATCGGCGGGCAGTCGTACGTCGTCGAGGACCAGCTCGAACTGCTTCTCGGCGGCGCTGAGTTCCATGTCGATCCGCCGCCGCTGGAAGCCCTCGGTGTCGCGCGGGACGATGAACAGGCAAGGCTTGAGGCGGCCGGTGCGGCCCTCTTCGGCGGACACGGTCTCGGTGCGGCCGACGATGAGGGTGGCGTCGGCGATGTCGACGCAGGAGACGAACACCTTGCGGCCGGTGAGCAGCCAGTCCCCGGTGTCGGGGTCGCGGCGCGCGGTGGTCGTGATGCGGTGCGAGTTGGAACCGGCGTCGGGTTCGGTGATGCCGAACGCCATGGTGCGGGTGCCGTCGGCGAGGCCCGGCAGCCATTTCCGCTTCTGCTCCTCGGTGCCGAAACGGGCGATGACGGTGCCGCAGATGGCGGGCGAGACGACGAGCAGCAGGAGCGGACAGCCGGCGGCGCCCAGCTCCTCCAGGACGATGGACAGCTCGGCGATGCCGCCACCGCCACCGCCGTACTCCTCCGGCAGGTTGACCCCGAGATAGCCGAGTTTTCCGGCGTCCGCCCAGAGTTCACTGGCGGGCAGGCCCTCGTCGACGGTCCGGGTGAAGTAGGCGCGGCCGTAGCGGTTGCCGAGGGCGGAGACGGCCGCGCGCAGGGCCTTGTGCTCTTCGGATTCGATAACGGGCATGAGCGCTCCTGGGGGAAGGGCTTCGCGTCAGGTGGAAGCTGTGCCCGCAGCGGGATCTCGGGTGAAGCTCCACCCGCTGCGGAGTCTCGGACGGAGGTCGTACCCGCAGCGGGATCTCGGACGAAGCTCCACCCACTACGGGATCTCGGACGAAGGCCACACCCACAGCGGGATCTCGGACGAAGCTCCACCCACTACGGGATCTCGGACGAAGGCCACACCCGCAGCGGAATCTCGGACGAAGCTCCACCCGCTGCGGAGTCTCAGGCGGAGGGTGGGTCCCCGGCGGAGGGCCGGGCGGGGTCCACGACGGCCAGGAGGGCGTCGACCTCCACCTGCTGCCCCTCGGTCGCGTGCAGGGCGGTCAGTGTTCCGGTGACCGGGGCGGAGATCCTGTGCTGCATCTTCATCGCCTCCAGCCAGAGCAGGGGCTCTCCGGCCTGTACGGAGGCGCCCGCGGCCAGTCCTTCCGCGATCCGTACGACCGTGCCCGGCATCGGGGCCAGCAGGGAGCCCGGCGCGAGCTGGGCGGTGGGGTCGGGGAAGCGGGGCAGGGCGGTGAGGGCGGTGCCGTTGACCCACACCCGGTCGCCGTGCCGGGCGACCTCGAACCGGCGCCGGACGCCGTCCACGTCGAGGACGACGAGCCCGGCCCCGGCGTGCACCACCTGGACCCCGCCGGCCCCGCCGGCCCCACCGGCCGTGTCGGCGGCGAGCCCGTCCCGTGTGTGCCGGTAGCGCGCCTCGTGCTCCTCGCCGGCCATGGCGTACCGCTTGACCTGCGGCTGCGAGGGCAGGTTGCGCCAGCCGCCGAACCGGGAGCGTCCGTGGGCGTCGGCGAGGGCGGCGGCGAGCGGGGCGTACGGGTCGGGGGCCGGCTCGGTCAGCCCGGTCAGGTGGCGGTCGTAGAAGCCGGTGTCCATGCGGCCTTCCGCGAACTCCGGGTGCCGCAGGGAGCGGACGAGCAGGTCCCGGTTGGTGACGGGACCGTGGAGCGTCGCCCGCTCCAGGGCGGACGCCAGTTTCCGGACCGCCTCCGCGCGGGTGGGCGCGTGGGCGACGACCTTGGCGATCATCGGGTCGTAGTGGACGCCGATGTCGTCGCCGTCGGCGAACCCGGTGTCCAGGCGGACCCCGTCGGGGACGGCGAGGCGGTGCAGACGGCCGGTCTGCGGCGCCCAGTCGTGGGCGGGGTCCTCCGCGTACAGGCGGGCCTCCACGGCGTGTCCGCGCGCGGAGGGCGGGGCGCCGTCGAGCCGGTGGCCCTCGGCGACGCGGATCTGTTCGGCGACCAGGTCGAGGCCGAACACGGCCTCCGTGACCGGGTGTTCCACCTGCAGCCGGGTGTTCATCTCCAGGAAGTGCGCCCGGCCCCCGGCGACGAGGAACTCGACGGTTCCGGCGCCGGTGTAGCCGACCGCGCGGGCGGCGCGCACGGCGAGCGCGTGGAGCTCGGCGGTGAGTTCCCCGGTCAGTCCGGGGGCCGGGGACTCCTCGATGACCTTCTGGTGGCGGCGCTGGAGGGAGCAGTCCCGGGTGCCGAGCGCCCACACCGTGCCGTGCGTGTCGGCCAGGACCTGCACCTCGACATGGCGTCCGCCCGCGTCGCCTCCGAGGTAGGGCTCGACGAACACCTCGCCGTCGCCGAAGGCGCTCGCGGCCTCCGCCCGCGCGGCGGCCAGTTCGGCGTCCAGGTCGGCGAGCTTGCGCACGACGCGCATCCCGCGCCCGCCGCCGCCCGCGGCCGCCTTCACCAGCACCGGCAGGTCGGCCTCGGTGACCTCGCGCAGGGGTGCGATGCCCATGAGTTCCTTGGCGCGTGTCTTGGACGCCATCGCCTCGATCGCCTCCGGGGGCGGCCCGATCCACACCAGGCCGGCGTCCTGGACGGCGCGCGCGAAGTCGGCGTTCTCGGAGAGGAAGCCGTAGCCGGGGTGCACGGCGTCCGCGCCGGCCGCGAGCGCGGCCTTCACGACGAGGTCGCCGCGCAGGTACGTGTCGGCGGGCGCCGCCCCCGGGAGGCGTACGGACGCGTCCGCCACGCGCGCGTGGAGCGCGTTCCCGTCGGCGTCCGAGTGCACGGCCACCGTCCGGATGCCCAGGTCGCCGCAGGTGCGTGCGATCCGGCAGGCGATCTCGCCCCGATTGGCGACGAGGACAGTACTGATCACCATGATCCCCTCACATCCGGAAGACGCCGAAGCCACCGCGCACGCCCTCGTAGGGCGCCGTGTGGACGGCCGACAGGCACAGGCCGAGGACGGTGCGGGTGTCGCGCGGGTCGATGACGCCGTCGTCGTACAGCCGCCCGGACAGGAACATGGGCAGCGACTCGGACTCGATCTGCTGCTCGACCAGGGCGCGCAGCGCCGCGTCCGCCTCGTCGTCGTAGGGCCGGCCCTTCGCCGCCGCCGACTGCCGGGCGACGATGGACAGCACCCCGGCGAGCTGCTGCGGGCCCATGACGGCGGACTTGGCGCCGGGCCAGGCGAACAGGAACCGCGGGTCGTACGCCCGCCCGCACATGCCGTAGTGCCCGGCGCCGTACGAGGCGCCCATGAGGACCGACAGATGGGGGACCTTCGAGTTGCCGACCGCGTTGATCATCATCGCGCCGTGCTTGATGATGCCGCCCTGTTCGTACTCCTTGCCGACCATGTAGCCGGTGGTGTTGTGCAGGAAGAGCAGCGGGATGTCGCGCTGGTTGGCGAGCTGGACGAACTGGGCGGCCTTCTGCGACTCCTCGCTGAACAGCACCCCTTGGGCGTTCGCGAGGATGCCGACCGGATAGCCGTGCAGGGCGGCCCAGCCGGTGGTCAGGCTGGTCCCGTAGAGCGGTTTGAACTCGTCGAAGTCGGAGCCGTCGACGATCCGGGCGATCACCTCGCGCGGGTCGAAGGGGATCCTCAGGTCGCCGGGGACGATGCCCAGGAGCTCGTCCCGGTCGTAGGCGGGCGGCTCGGCCGGCCCCGGGTCGGGGTACGCCTTGCGGTGGTTGAGGCGGGCCACGATCCGCCGGGCCTGGCGCAGGGCGTCCGGTTCGTCGACGGCGAAGTGGTCGGCGAGGCCGGACGTGCGCGCGTGCATGTCGGCGCCGCCGAGGGACTCGTCGTCGCTCTCCTCCCCGGTGGCCATCCTCACCAGCGGCGGACCGCCGAGGAACACCTTCGCCCGCTCCTTGACCATGATCACGTGGTCGGACATGCCGGGGATGTACGCGCCGCCCGCGGTGGAGTTGCCGAAGACCACGGCGACGGTCGGGATGCCGGCCGCCGACAGCCGGGTCAGGTCCCGGAAGATCGCCCCGCCGGGGATGAAGATCTCCTTCTGCGAGGGCAGGTCGGCGCCGCCGGACTCCACCAGGCTGATCACGGGCAGCCGGTTGGCGAGCGCGATGTCGTTGGCGCGCAGGGCCTTCTTCAGGCTCCAGGGGTTGCTGGCGCCGCCGCGCACGGTCGGGTCGTTGGCGGTGATCAGACACTCGACGCCCTCGACGACACCGATGCCGGTGACCAGGGAGGCGCCGGTCGTGTACTCGCTGCCCCAGGCGGCCAGCGGGGACAGCTCCAGGAAGGGGGTGTCGGGGTCGAGGAGCAGCTCGATGCGTTCGCGGGCGAGCAGCTTGCCGCGTCCCCGGTGCCGCTCGACGTACTTCTCGCCGCCGCCCGCGAGGGCCTTGGCGTGTTCGGTGTCGAGTGCGGCGAGCTTGCCGAGCATGGCCTCGCGGTGGGCCCGGTAGTCGGGGCCCGCCGTGTCCAGGGCGGATGCGAGGACGGTCACAGGAGGGCCTCCGGGATGTCCAGGTGGCGGGAGCGCAGCCATTCGCCGAGCGCTTTGGCCTGCGGGTCGAAACGGGCCTGCGCGGCGACGCCCTCGCCGAGGATGCCCTCGACGACGAAGTTCAGGGCGCGCAGGCGGGGCAGTACGTGCCGGGTGACGGGCAGGTCGGCGGCCTCGGGGATCAGCTCGCGCAACCGCTCGACGGTCAGCTCGTGCGCGAGCCACCGCCAGGCGTCGTCGCCCCGCGCCCACACCCCGACGTTGGCGTTCCCGCCCTTGTCCCCGCTGCGGGCACCGGCGATCAGGCCGAGGGGGGCGCGTCGGGCCGGGCCGGGTGCCAGGGGCTCGGGCGGCTCCGGCTCCGGCACGTCCGCGAGGACGGCGGTGTCGTGGGGCGGGCCCACCGGGATGCGGCGGCCGTCGTGGAGGACGGCCACATGGTCGACGGCCCCATGGGGGACATACACATCCTCGAAGACCCCGTAGGGGGCGCCCTTCCCCGGTGGCGCCAGCACATGGAATCCGGGGTAACTGGCCAGCGCCAGCTCGATGGCGGCCCCGCTCACCGCCCGTCCGACCGCCTCCTGCCCCGGGTCCCGCACGACGAGCCGCAGCAGCGCGCTCGCGGTCTCCTCCGTGTCCGCGTCGGGCCGGTCGGTGCGGACGAGTTCCCAGCGCGTCTCGGCGGGCGGCGACTTGGCGAGCGCGCCGGCCATCTGCTCCTTCACGAGGTCCGCCTTGGCCTCGACGTCGAGGCCGGTGAGGACGAACACGACCTCGTTGCGGAATCCACCGAGCCGGCTCCGTCCGATTTTGAGCGTGGGCGGCGGCGCCTCTCCGCGCACCCCGTCGATCCGTACCCGGTCGGGCCCGTCCCGGGTGAGCCGTACGGTGTCGAGCCGGGCGGTGACGTCCGGCCCGGCGTACCGGGCGCCGCCGGTCTCGTAGAGCAGCTGTGCGGTGACGGTGCCGACGTCGACGAAGCCGCCGGTGCCGGGGTGCTTGGTGATGACGCTGCTGCCGTCCTCGCGCAGCTCGGCGAGCGGGAAGCCGGGCCGCAGGAGGTCGCCGGGGGGCCGCTCGCCGAAGAAGGCGTAGTTGCCACCGGTGGCCTGGGTCCCGCACTCCAGCACGTGCCCGGCGACGACGGCCCCCGCGAGCCGGTCGTGATCGGCCGGCGCCCACCCGAAGTGCGCGGCGGCCGGGCCGGTGACCAGGGCGGCGTCGGTGACCCGCCCGGTCACGACGACGTCGGCGCCCTCGCGCAGGCAGGCCGCGATGCCGAAGCCGCCGAGGTAGGCGTGCGCGGCGAGGCTGCCCGGATGCCGGGCGGTGAGGTCGTCGCCCTCGACGTGCGCGACCCGCACCGGGATGCCGAGTCGCCCGGCCAGCTCCCGTACGGCACCGGCGAGCCCCGCCGGGTTGAGTCCGCCGGCGTTGGCGACGATCTTCACCCCCCGCTCGTGGGCGAGGCCGAGGCACTCCTCCAGTTGCCGCAGGAAGGTGCGGGCGTACCCGGCGGAGGGGTCCCCCAGCCGGTCGCGGGCGAGGATGAGCATGGTCAGCTCGGCGAGGTAGTCGCCGGTGAGGACGTCGAGCTCACCGCCGGCGAGCATCTCGCGCAGGGCGTCGAAGCGGTCCCCGTAGAAGCCGGAGGCGTTGCCGATGCGCAGGTCCGCCGTCACGGGGTGTTCCCCTCGCCCTCCGTGCTCTCTTCCTTCGGGGGGCGTCCGCCCCCGGGCGGCCCGGCGAAGGCCTGGGCGATGTCGAGCCAGCGGTCGGCATCGGGCCCCTCGGCGGTGAGGGCGAGATCGGCGCGGTGGGCGCGCTGGGTGACCAGGAGGCAGAAGTCGAGCGCGGGCCCGCTGACGCGCTGCGGGGCATCCACGGGACCGTAACCCCACAGCTCACCCCCCGGCGCGACGAGTTCGACGCGGAAGGGGTCGGCGGGCGGAGTCAGCCCGTTCGCTCCGTAGGCGAAGTCCCGGGTCCTCACCCCGAGCCAGGCCACATGCCTCAGCCGGTCGGTGGGTGGCCGCACCACACCGATCGTGTCCGCGAGGTCGAGCCCGTGGGCCCAGGTCTCCATGAGCCGGGCCGTCGCCATGGAGGCCGCCGACATGGGCGGCCCGTACCAGGGGAAGCGCGTGCCGGGGGGCGCGGAGCGCAGCCCCTTCTCCAGCGCCGCCCGCCCCTCGCGCCACCGCGCGAGCAGGTCGGCGGGCGCGAGCCGCGCGTACTCCTCGGCGCCCTCGTCGACGAAGGTGTGCGGGGCGGCGAACGCCTGCTCGACCAGCTTCTGGAACCCGTCCGCGTCGGTGACGGCGAGCAGTGCCGAACGGTCGGTCCAGGCGAGGTGGGCGATCTGGTGGGCGACGCTCCACCCGGCGGCGGGCGTCGCAAGCCCCCACGCCTCGGGCCCGAGCCCGGCCACGAGCCGGTCGACCTCCTCGCTCTCCTCACGCAGATCGTCGATCACGGACATCGGATCGGGCACGGTGCGCTCCCCTCGGGGCACGGGCACGGCAGTGTGCGGCGCGAATTCCTGGAGCATGGCAGCGGCGCCAGAAACAAGCAAGCATGCTTGCATGAATTTATCCGCCGCCCATGCCCGGCAAGGCCGCCGTGTCGTCCGGGCCCCGATCGGACACCGGGAGTTCGACGCCACCGGCCGCGCACAGCCGCCGGCTGGGCTTCTTCCGCCCAGCCGTCAGGGAAGCGGATCGGGCGCGACCTGCCAGACGGTGACGCGTTCCGAGCGTGGCGTGACCATGTAGACGAAGAAACCTCCGGCGACGAACGCGTGCTTCGCCCCTTCGTCGGTCCCCTCGTACGCGGGGCCGTGGAGGTGAAGCGCTTCCGCAGCCCTGACGAGTTCGTCGGCCGTCTTCGCCACCTCGTCGAGGAATGCCGCCGGAGCTCCCGACGCCACGGTCTCCTCGTCGGGTATGTACTCCCAGCCCCAGGTCACTCCGGGCACACCGTTTTGGCGGCCTCGCGGTAGAGGGAACTCGCCGTGATCAGGTGTCCACGTGCCTCGTCCGCCGTGGTCGCGATCCTGGCCAGGTACTCGGCGCGGCGGTATTCCTTCGCGGTGGCCGGATGGCGCTCTATTTCGATCAGGGCAGCCCAGTGGCTGAGGTAGGCGTGGACCGGCTTGAGCGACCCGTGCTCCACCGCCTCGGCGAGTGCTTGGTCCTTCGCCTGGTCGTAGGCCGCCAGGAGATCGGGCGCGACGACCGCGCAGGCGGCCCGAAGGGCGCCCGGCGTCCGCTCGGGACGGGGAATCAGCGGTCGGTCACCGACGGTCTCGGTGTGCTGCACGCTCATGCTGCTGTTCCCTTCGTGTCCTCGGCGGACGGACCAGTCCCCCGTCGGGGGCGACTGACTGCTGGTTCGAGACCACGAAAGGGACTCTAGTACCGCCTCGCCCCACCCCGTCGCCGTAACCGTCAGGACTCGCCCCCCGGCACCTTCACGCGCTCCCGCCCCACCTGCGTCCGTACCGCCCCCATGCTCGCCGCGATGACCAGGGCGATGGCGGCGGACTCGGTGAGGGTGAGGGTCTGGCTGAGGATGAGGAAGCCGGCGGCTGCGGCGATGGCCGGTTCCAGGCTCATCAGGATGGCGAAGGTGGAGGCGGGCAGCCGGCGCAGGGCGATGAGTTCCAGGGTGTACGGGAGGACGGAGGAGAGCACCGCGACCGCCGCGCCCAGGGCGAGGGTCGTCGGCTCGACGAGCTTCGCACCGGACTCGGCGATGCCCAGCGGCAGGAACAGCAGCGCCGCCACCGCCATGGCGAGGGCGAGCCCGTCGGCCTGTGGGAAGCGGCGGCCCGTTCGCGCGCTGAAGATGATGTAGGCCGCCCACATGACTCCCGCTCCCAGGGCGAAGACGACACCCAGGGGATCGAGGCTGCCGAAGCCGCCGCCACCGAGCAGGAAGACACCGGCGAGGGCGAGTCCGGCCCAGACGAAGTTGATCGCGCGCCGGGAGGCCAGGACGGAGAGGGCGAGCGGGCCGAGGACCTCCAGGGTGACCGCTGTACCAAGGGGGATGCGGGCGACGGACTGGTAGAAGAGGCCGTTCATCCCGGCCATCGCGATCCCGAAGACGATCACCGTGGTCCAGTCGGCGCGCGAGTGCCCGCGCAGCCGGGGCCGACACACCACCAACAGCACGATCGCGGCCACCAGCAGCCGCAGCGTCACGACCCCGAGCGCACCGGCCCGCGGCATCAGCGTCACCGCGAGGGCGCCGCCGAACTGCACGGAGATCCCCCCGGCGAGCACCAGGCCCACCGGTCCCAGGGAGCCGCGCCCGCGCGGGGCGCCCGGCGCCTCCGGCGCATGTCCGGGAGCCGCCCCGGGTACGGCGGCCGAGGTGGACGGGCTGGCAGCACTGGACGTCGTCACGGCGCCTTCCTCAAGCTGGGTGCAGGGAGCGGAGGGCCCCTTGGCAACGGTGCATCATGGTGGACTTTCCGCTCCAGGGTATGACCTCGGTCAGCACCGTGACGCTTCTACGTACCTGACGATGAGTCCCTCGCCCCGCCCGGGTCAACTTCATCCGTCATGCGGACCGAGCACCTCCGGGGCATCCGTCGTTCTCCGGTTCCGCAACTCCCTCACCAAGGCGCGCACGACGGCGGACCCGGCCAGTTCGGTGGTGGTGACATAGCCGACCCGGCGGGTCGGACGCCCGGGTCCGAGATCGGTGATCTCGACCGAGTCCGGCGCTCCGACCAAGGAGAGCGCGGGCATGATCGCCATTCCGTGGCCTCCGCCCACCAAGGAGAGCACCGCTCCGTCGTCCTCGGCCTCGACGGTCGCCATCGGGATCCAGTCCTGCGCGGCCCACCAGTCGCGGGTGTACGAGCCGCAGTTCTCGGCCCAGTCGACCAGCGGCAGCGAGCGCGGGTCGGCGTGGCCCGCCGCGTGCACCAGGGCATACGGCTCCTCCAGGAGTCCGCCGGCGACCAGCCCCGGGGGAAGCGGCACGGAGCCGCCCAGCGTGGCGATGCCCATGTCGGCTTTCCCGTCGGCCACTTCGCCCGCGGTACCGCGCCCCACCTCGCGTACGATCCGCACCCGTGGCTCGATCCCGGGATGCCGGGCGCGCAGCCGCTGCAGGACGGGCGGCAGCAGGTGGAGAGCCGCGCTGCGGAAGGCCGCGATCCGCAGCGGCCCCTCCGCCGGGCCGGGCCGCGCCGCGCCGCGCGCCTCGGCGGTCAGGACGTCCAGCAGACGGAGCACGCGGCGGGCGTACGCGACGGCCTTCTCTCCCGCGGGGGTGGGGCGGGCGCCGGTGCGGCCTCGTTCGAAGAGGACAGCACCGATCTTGCGCTCGCTGCCGCGCACCGAGTGGGAGACCGCGGACTGGGTCAGACCGAGTGCGCCGGCCGCGGCAGAGAAGCCGCCGGCGTCCGCGACCGCCACCACGACGCGCAGCTCGTGCGGGGCGAGATCGGAGTCGGCCGTACGGGCCACAGGACGCTCACCTCGACGTATGAGAACTGTTCATGGAACGGCGTGTCACATGAGCCCGACGGGGTGCCCCGAAGGCGCGTTCCCACCCTACGGTTCCGGACCATGAACGAGACCGCGCTCACCGTGCGCCAGACCGCCCGCCCCCACGGTTTTCCCACCGCCGGGCACTTCACCTTCGTCGAGTCCACACTCCCCGGCCCCGTGCCGGGCAGCGCGCTCGTGGAGAACCTCTACTGGTCCGTCGACCCCTACCACCGCGAGATGATGGACGACGTGCCCGGCGGCTTCGCACTCGGCGCACCGCTGGAGGGCCGCACCATCGGGCGGGTCGTCGCCTCGCGCACGCCGCGGCTGACCGAGGGCGAGATCGTGCTCCACCGGCAGGGCTGGCGCACACACGCGGTAGTGACGCCCGAGGAAGTCCGGCGACTGCCCCGCTTCGAGGGAGTGCCCCTGACCGCGTACTTGAGCGTCCTCGGCGGCACCGGCCTGACCGCCTATGTGGGGCTGACCCGGATCGCCCGGCTCCAGAAGGGCGAGGACCTGTTCGTGTCGGCCGCGGCGGGCGGGGTCGGCACGGCGACCGGGCGGTTCGCCCGGCTACTCGGCGCCGGACGGCTCGTGGGCAGCGCGGGCTCGGCGGCGAAGGCCGGCCACCTCACGCGGGAGGTGGGCTACGACGCCGCCTTCGACTACCACGACGGCCCCGCCGCCGCCCTGCTCGCCGAGGCCGCGCCGGACGGCGTCGACGTGTTCGTCGACAACGTCGGCGGCGAGCAACTGGCCGCGGCGGTGGGAGCGCTGCGCGAGTTCGGGCGCATCGTCCGCATCGGCACGATCAGCCAGTACAACACCCCCGACGCGCCGCCCCCGCGCTTCGACTACGCGGACCTCGTGGAGAAGAGCCTGCGCATGGAGGGCTTCCTGGTCAGCAATTACCGTGACGTACAGGAGGAGTTGTACGAGTTCGCGGTGCCGCATCTGCAGAGCGGCCGGCTCGCCCCCGACGAGACGGTGGTCGACGGGTTCGAGCACATCGTGGACGCGTTCCTGGGAATGCTGCGCGGCGAGAACACCGGCAAGATCATCGTGCGGGGATCGAGTGAGCAGCCCTGACCGCGCGCCCCCTGGGCCCGAGGAGAACGGCCGCCTCGCGGTCCACGAAACCGGCCAGGGGGCCCTCGGACAGCCGGTGGTACCCGAGCCTGCCGAGCCGTGCGGCGACCTCGTCGGGATTACGGTCCTGGGCCCGGGCGAAGCGCAGGATGCGCTGGAGCGGCACGGGCTTGTCCGGGCCCGGCGAGGAACAGCGCTTCCAGACCGACCAACCGGGAGCTCGACCCGACAGGCGTGTCGACCGTGTCGGCGGGCCGGCCGTCGGATCCGTACCCCGCGGAGCCGATGACGAGCGCGCGCACCTCCTCCAGCGGCACGGTCTCGGTGAAACGGTTCCGGTAGTCGTCCGAAGCCTCGTCCCCGGTGTACGGGCCGCACTGCAGGCGCCACGCCACGGAAGCGGGATCGGCCGGCGGGGGGGGGCGGGCGAAGGACACCTGCGGGAAGGCCAGGACGGGAAGCCCGTGGAACTGGTTCAAGTGGTCTATCGAACTTGGACGTTGAGGCAGGTCGGTCAGAAACTCCACAGCGGTTCCCCGGGTGTCGGCGGCTGAGGCGTGCACAGTTCCAGCAGCGGTCCGTGACACCGGACGGAGAGGTTCCGGCAAAGGAGTCCTGGCAGAGGCGTCGGAGGTGTCGGAGGTGTCGGAGGGCGGGGGGCGGGCACCGGGACGGGTACCGTCCCCACCGGTGAAGCCCTTGTCCGCCCCACTCCTACCCCCGAGGCCCCGTGCGACGACTTCTTGCCCGTCTCTGGCGACTTCTGCGCCCCGTCCAGAGCCGCGTCATGTGGTTCCTGAACGCCAAGTTCGTGGTCGGTGTGACCGGCGTCGTGCGCGACGACGAGGGGCGGGTCCTGCTGCTCCGGCACCGGATGTGGCCACCGGACCGTCAGTGGGGCCTGCCGAGCGGCTTCGCGCACAAGGGTGAGGACTTCCGGCGGACCGTGGTGCGCGAGGTCAGGGAGGAGACCGGCCTCGACGTGGAGGCGGGCCGCCTCGTGATGTTGAACAGCGGTTTCCGCACCCGCCTGGAAGTGGCCTACGAGGCCCGCCTGCTGGGCGGCGAGCTGCGCCTCGACCCCTTCGAGATCCTGGAGGCCCGCTGGTGCCGCCCGGACGACCTCCCCGAGGGCATCCAGCCGGTGTGCGGGCCGCTGGTACGGGGCGAGACCGTGCCGTGACGACCGTCGGCAGACCGGCACCGGCGGACCGCCACCCCGCCGACGGTTCTCCGGTCTCCCGACAGGGCTGGGGAAGCACTGCCAGTGAGACATTAGGAGGCCCTCACCGACGTCCTGCGGGTGGCGGAGAGCCGGGGACGGAGACCGGGGCACTCGCATTGACCACGACCACGCCCCCGAAGCCCGCCGGGAGCGGCGGGGGCGCTGCCAGCGGGGCCCGCCAGAATGACGACGTGTCATACAGCACGGACACCTGAGCCGACCTGCGCGCGGGCCGCTCCGGCCGCGTCTGGTCCGCCCGGATCCCCTGACGTCGGACGGCACCCGGCGGGTGACCCGGAGCCGCGGACGAGACCACGGCGTCCGCTCGGCCCGCGCCCACCGCCTAAGAGCCCCGAACAACACGCGGGTCTACGCCCCGGTAGTGCCGGCCTCGGCGCCTGCTCGGTGCGACGTCGCCGCAGGTCAGCCACTTCTCGTACAGGTCGCAGGCGCAGAACCGAAATCGGCGTGTTATCGATCTGCACGCCCTAAGGGCCGCACGCAAGGGTGAGGACGCTGCCGGCGGGACCGACTCCCTCCGAGCCCGGCCTCCTTCCCGACAGGGAGAGGGGCCGGCCTACAGGGAGAGGGGCCGGAGCCGGGCGGATCCCCTCCCCCGCACTCGCCTGCCTCCGCCGTGGGGAGCACGGACGAAATGTCCCACCCCACCCGCCGAAGCCGCTCATCCGAGCCCATCGAGGACATGAGGGCGGCGGCTGCTCACGGTTTCTCAGCCCCGGAGCGTTGTCGGTGTTGCAGCACTCACCCACGATGTAGTAGTTCTTATACATGAGCGAGCAGGTACACAATAGATTGGCCGTGGTTCGTGCCGAACGGAAGGTGTCACGGCAGGGCCTGGCCGAAGCGGTGGGAGCGCATTACCAGACCATCGGCTATATCGAGCGCGGGCAGTACAACCCGAGCCTCGACCTGGCATTGAAGATCGCGCGGTTCTTCGAGCTGCCGGTGGAGGCCCTGTTCTCGCTCGAGCCGTTTCAGCCGCTCACGGATGAGATCTACGGAAGGAAGACTTCATGACCACCACACCGCTGACGCGCTACGACCGCGGCATGCTGCGGCTCATGAACGACCGCCGGGGCCGGCCGCTGTACGCCACGGCCGCCCGCCGGCGCCTGGTCGTCGCCGCACACCTGCTGCTGACCGCGGCCACCGGCGGGCTCATGGCCTACTCCTACCTTGCGGAGGGGGAACCGATCTGGTCCCTCATCGTCATGGTGGTGCTGCTGCTGCCGTGGGCGGTCGCGACAGGGGCGATCAACGCGGCCACCCGTGGCCTGCTCGAACTGCGCGAACGAGCACTGGACGAACGCCAGTCCGCCGAACGCGCCCGGGTGCAGGCCCGTGCCCACCGGGCGATGACCCTCCTCCTTGCCGCCACCGCGGTCGTCCTGCTGATCGCGGGTGCGGCCGACGGCAACGCCCCCACGGCATACGCGGCACCGGTACTCATCACGGTCCTCGTGGTGCACTGGCTGATGCCGTTGTGGGTGGCCGGCCTGATGGCTCAGGACGAGCCGGCCGAGGACGACAGCCTCGCGGCCTGACGCGTTGGCCGCGCCCGGCCGACAACTGATCGCTGGAAGCGTCAGGGAGCGGCCGGGCCGGCTCGGGCACTCGGCCCCGGGGGCGCGAACGCGGTGACGCAACCGGGCGGCGTCCTGACCGGGGGGTGTGCCGGACTGACGGCGCCCCTGCCCGGCGCCCCGCGAGTGGCGGAGAGCCGGGGCGGAGGCTGCGGGGCTCGTCCGAGCGCGTCACGGACATGAGGGCGGCGGCTGCTCACGGTTTCTCAGCCCAGGGCCTGAGCCAGCACCTCCGCCAGGTGCCTGCCCCGCACCCCCGCCAGTTGTTCCAACTGCGTCCGGCAGGAGAAGCCGTCGGCCAGGACCACCGCGTTCTCGGGCGCCTCCCTCACCGCCGGCAGGAGCTGCTCCTCCGCACAGGCCGCCGACACCTCGTAGTGGCCCCTCTCGAAGCCGAAGTTTCCGGCCAGTCCGCAGCAGCCGCCGGACAGTTCACCGGTGAGGCCGGCGGCCTCGCGCAGGCGGCGGTCGGACCCCTCGCCCAGGACCGCGTGCTGGTGGCAGTGGGTCTGGCCGGTGGCCGGGCGGTTCAGGGCGGGCGGGGTCCAGTGGGGCGCGTACTGCTCCAGGGTCTCCGCGAAGGTGCGGACCCGCGCGGCGAGTCGTGCCGCGCGGGGATCGTCGTGCAGCAGCTCCGGCGCGTCCGTGCGCAGGGCCGCCGCGCAGCTCGGTTCGAGGACGACGACCGGGACGTCGGTGGCCAGGACCGGTTCCATCAGGTCGAGGGTGCGGCGCAGCACCGCGCGGGCGCGGTCGAGCTGGCCCGTCGAGAGGTACGTGAGGCCGCAGCAGACCCGGCCCCGGCGAGCCGTCAGCAGCCGTGCCGCCGACCGTGAACGACCGTCCCCCACCGGGCGCCCGGCCAGTCGCAGCGTCGGCGGCAGGGCCACCCGCAGGCCCGCCGCCTCCAGGACCCGTACGGCCGCCTGCCCCACGGAGGGCGAGAGGTGCTCGGTGAAGGTGTCCGGCCACAGGACCACCAGGTCACCGGCGCCGGAACCGGCACCGGCACCGTCACCGTCACCGGAGGGCACGACGGTCCTCCGTCCCTGCCACCACCGCGTGAACGTCCTCCCCGCCACCCGCGGGATCTCCCGCTCCCCCGCGATCCCGCCCAGCCTCTTCGCCACCCGGGCGAGCGGACCCACCGAGGCCAGGGCGTTGACCACCCCCGCCGACCTCGTCCGCGCCACCCAGCCCAGCCACACCGGCAGCCACCCCATCGCGTAGTGCGCGGCGGGGCGGCGGCGGCCGGCGTAGTGGTGGTGGAGGAACTCCGCCTTGTAGGTGGCCATGTCGACCCCGACCGGGCAGTCCGAACGGCAGCCCTTGCAGGACAGGCACAGGTCCAGGGCGTCCCGTACCTCCGTGGAGCGCCAGCCGTCGGTCACCAGCTCGCCGGCGAGCATCTCGTGCAGGAGCCGGGCGCGCCCGCGCGTGGAGTGCTCCTCCTCGCCCGTCGCCCGGAAGGAGGGGCACATCACCGCCGGCCCCGACACCGACGTCGTACGGCACTTGGCGACGCCCACGCAACGGCGGACGGCCGCCGAGAAGTCGCCGCCGTCGGACGGGTAGCCGAAGGCCACGTCCACCGGCTCCCTCGGCAGGACGGAGAAGCGGAGGTTCGCGTCCAGGGGCGCGGGGCGCACCAGCATCCCCGGGTTGAGCAGGTCGTCCGGGTCCCAGACGCCCTTCACCCGCTCGAAGAGGGCCACCATGTCCGGGCCGTACATGCGCGGCAGCAGTTCGGCGCGCGCCTGCCCGTCGCCGTGTTCGCCGGAGAGCGACCCGCCGTGCGCCACGACCAGGCCGGCCAGTTCCTCGGAGAAGCGGCGGAAGCGGGCGACGCCCGGACCGGTCAGCAGGTCGAAGTCGATCCGGACGTGGATGCAGCCGTCCCCGAAGTGCCCGTACGGGGCGCCGCGCAGTCCGTGCTCGGCCAGCAGGCCCCGGAAGTCCCGCAGGTACGCGCCGAGCCGGGCGGGCGGTACCGCGCAGTCCTCCCAGCCGGGCCAGGCCTCGGTGCCGTCCGGCATCCGGGTCGCCGTGCCGCTCGCGTCCTCCCGGATCCGCCACAGCGTCCGCTGCCGGGCCGGGTCGGTGACCACCAGGGCGTCCACGACGTCCGCCGCGCGGACGATCGTCTCCGCACGCGCGCGTGCTTCCCCTTCCGTCTCCCCGCCGGTCTCCACGAACAGCCAGGCTCCCCCGCGCGGGAGGTCCGCGGCGGACGGCACCAGGTCGGCCGCCATCCCCTCCACGGTCAGCGGCCCGTACTCCAGCAGTCCGGCCGCCGCCTCGGCGGCCCCGGTCTCGTCGGCGTAGGCCAGCACGGCGAGCGCCCGCGCGCGGGGCGCCTCGACGAGCCGGACCACCGCCTCCGTCAGCACGCCCAGCGTGCCCTCCGAGCCGCAGAAGGAGCGGGCGACGTCGGCGCCCTTCTCGGGCAGCAGGGCGTCCAGGGCGTATCCGGAGATACGGCGGGGCAGCTCGGGGAAGCCGGTGCGCAGGCGGGCGAGTTCGCCCTCGGCCAGCTCCCGCAGTCCCGCCGGGGCCCCGGCCCATGCCCGCCCCAGCAGCAGCCGCTCGCCGCGCGGGGTGACGACCGACAGGTGCCGCACGCTGTCCGCCGTGGTGCCCCAGGCGACGGAGTGGGAGCCGCAGGAGTTGTTGCCGATCATGCCGCCGAGGGTGCAGCGGCTGTGGGTGGAGGGGTCGGGGCCGAAGCGCAGTCCGTGCGGGGCGGCGGCTTCCTGGAGCCGGTCGAGCACGAGACCGGGCTGCACGACGGCCGTACGGGTCTGAGGGTCGAGGGAGAGCAGGCGGTTCATGTGCCGGGTGAAGTCGAGCACCACACCGGTGCCGGTGGCCTGCCCCGCGATCGACGTGCCTCCCCCGCGCGGCACCACGGGGACGCCGTACGTCCGGCAGACCGACAGCGCTGCCACCACGTCGTCGGCGTCCTGGGGAGCCACCACGCCGAGCGGCACTCGGCGGTAGTTGGAGGCGTCCATGGTCGTCAGCGCCCGCGCGGTGGTGCCGAAGTCCACCTCGCCGCGCACGGCCGCGCGCAGCCCTGCCCGCAGTTCCCGCAGATCCGTCATGCTTTCAGGATGCCTCGGGGACGGGCGGCGCACCGACGAGGGCACACCTCCCCGCACGGCACCCGCGGCGAGGAGGACCGCCACGGGACCGGCTGGAACCACCACACGCCCCACCGCGGAACCGCCACACCCACCGCGGGACCACCGCGCGCCCACCGCGCGCCCACCGCAGGACGGCCGCGCGCCCGCCCTGGGACCGCTGCACACCCCACCGTAGGACTGCCACACCCACCGCAGGACCACCGCAGGACCGGCTGGAACCACCGCACGCCCCACCGTGGAACCACCGCACGCCCCACCGTGGAACCGCCACACCCACCGCGGGACCGGCTGGAACCGCCACACGTCCACCGCGCGCCCGCTCTGGGACCGCCGTGGGATCCGTTCCCCTCCGGGTTGGCCCGCATCCCGAAAAACGGAACTGGAATCTTCCCAAGCTGATCACAAACTCTCATATAGTGAGCGCGAGTTGCGCGCAGTTGTCGGACCTCGTTCCAAAGGCGACCCCGGAACCGGGTCCGGCGACCCCATCGAACCGCCCGAGCGCCGCATGGACGACGACCCCCAGGCGGACCCGACCGAGGACCGACCGAGGACCTGATTGATGACCTCCCCCCTGCTCCCCGGCGACCGCCCCGCCCCCCGCAGCCTGTTGCCCGTCTCCCTGCTCACCGCGGTGCTCGCCGTGGTCGCGGTCGTCGCCGCGGTGCTGCTGGGGCCGGAACCCGCACGCGGCGCCGTCGGGGCGACCGGGACGGTGGCGGCCCTGTTGCTGTGTGCGGCCGTCACCTGGGCCGCCCACGCCGTCCTGTCCGCGCGAGCGCTCCGCGGGCGGCTGGAGACGGCCAACGTGGACGTCGACCGGCTGATCCAGGAACGCACCCGGCAGGCGGAGGAGGCCCGCCGCCAGCACGAGCGGCTGACCGGCGAACTCACCCGGGAACGGGCCCGCCTGTCGGCCGAGCTGGACCAGGAGCGGGCCCACCTCGCTCAGTCCCTGGCGGCGGAACGCGATCGCCTCGGCGAACAACACCTCATCACCACCGAACGGTTGACACAGGGGCACACCGTCGAGCGGGCGCGGCTCACCGACGAGCACACCGCCGAGCGGGCGCGGCTCACCGAGCAGCACACCGCCGAGATCGCCCGCCTCACGGACGGCCACGCGGCCTCGCTCGCCCGGCTCACCGACGAGCACACCGCCGCGCTCTCCCGGCTCACCGACGAGCACGCCGCGGAACTGCGCCGACGCGACGAGGAACACGCCGCCCACACCGCCGCGTTGGTCCAGGAGCACACCGACGAGTGCGACCGGCTCGGTCAGGAACGCGACCGGCTGAGCGAGGAGCGGGCCCGGCTGGCCGGGGACCGGGACCGGCACATCGACGAGAACGCCCGGCTGGCCGTCCGGCTGCGCGAGGCCAACAGCGCCCGCGCCGCGGCGCTTTCCGCGACCGCCAACGTCGCCGGCCGGATGCAGGCCCTGTCCACCGGCATGCTCGCGGACCTGCGCGCGATGGAGGACAAGCATCACGACGAGGAGGTCCTCGCGGATCTCCTCCACCTCGACCACCGCACCGCACAGGCGGGCAGGCTCGCCGACTCCGTCGCCGTCCTCACCGGCGCCCGTTCGGGCCGTCGTTGGGCCCGGCCGATCGGCATGGAGTCGATCCTGCGCGGCGCCATGGGCCGGATCAGCGGCTATCAGCGCGTCCGCGTCCACTCCGCGAGCGACATCGCCGTCGCCGGGCACGCCGCCGAGGGCGTGATGCACACGGTCGCCGAACTCCTCGACAACGCGGCCAACTTCTCGCCGCCGACCGCCGAAGTGCACGTCTACGTCGAGGAAGTGCCGGCCGGGGTCATCGTGTCCGTCGAGGACAGTGGCCTTGTCATGGGCGAGGCCCAGCTGCGGCGCGCCGAGCGGACGGTCTCCGGCGAGAGCACCGGGCTCGGGGGCCTCACCGGCACACGGCTCGGACTCGCCGTGGTGGGCCGGCTGGCCCGACGGTACGGACTCCGGGTCTCGTACCGTCCCTCGGCCCGCGGCGGCACGGGCGTACTCATGCTCATCCCGCAGGACCTCCTCGTACCGCCGGACGCTCCCGGGACGCCGTCCGCCGTCGCCACCGCACCGGCCCTCTCCTCGTCCGTCCCGGCCGCACCGATGGCTCCCCCCGCGGCTCCGGCACGGTCCGCGCCGTCCGCTTCGGCCGCGCCGTCCGGAGAGACCGCGTCGTCCGGGAAGACGGTCGGGCAGACGTCCGGGAAGACCCCGGTGACGGCACCGGACGAGTCGTCGGGCCCGACCCTGCCCCGCCGTCGCGGCAACCGCCCGGCCGACGCACCGGCCGACGCACCGGCGGCCCACCCGGCCGAGAGCGCAGCCGAGAGCACGACCGGCAGCACAGCCCCGGAGCCGAGCCACGGCATCCCGTCCGGTGCGATCCCGGCACCACGGAACCCGGCCCCGAGGACCACGAGCCACTCGTACGCGTCGTCCCGCGCCGGATCCGACGATCTCGACCCCGGCCCGGTACCCACGCACGATTCCGCCGGCCGGGGCACGGACACGCCCTCGCCGAACCTCCCCCGCCGCCGCCGCGGCCGGACCCTGGCCGAGGCCGAGCGCACCCACGGCACAAGCCGTGCCGACGCCCCGCCCAAGGCTCCGCCCACCGCCGAGGAGACGAAGGCCCGTACGGCCCGCTTCAGCAGCTTCCGCCAGGCCGTACGCGCCACCGCGACGGAACCGGCCACAGACCCCGCAACAGACCCCGCAACAGACACGGCCACCGACACGACCTCAGACGCGGCCGCAGGCACCGCAGGCACCCCGAACGGGGACGCCGAAGCGATCACCTCCCCCTCCACCCCCACCCCCGCAACACCGGAAGGCGACACCACCTCATGACCGGCACGACGACCGCCGACGAGAAGCTCACCTGGCTGATAGAGGGCCTGCTGGAGCGCACCCCGGGCGCGCGGCACGCGCTCGTGCTGTCCAGGGACGGCCTGAAACTGTGCCGCACCCCCGAACTCTCCGCCGACCAGGCCGATCAGCTCGCCGCGATCGCCGCGGGCATCCAGTCGCTGTCGCACGGCGCGTCCGTGGAGTTCGGCGACGGCAGCGGAGGCGTCCGCTCGGCGATGACCGAGTTCTACGGCGGCGTGCTGTTCATCGTGGAGGCCGGCCAGGGCGCGCACCTGGCCGTCGTCACCAGCGAGGACGCCGACGCCGGACTCATCGGGCACAACATGAGCGAACTCGTGGAGCAGCTCGGCGAGCACCTGACCGCGCCGCCGCGCCTCTCATGAGCAGGCCCGGCAGGGACGACGCACCCGACCGCCTCTACACCGTCACCGGTGGACGCAGCCGGTCCGGCTCCGACAACCCCTTCGACCTGGTCACCCTGGTCGTCGCCGAATGCGATCCGGTGCCCGGCATGCAGTCCGAGCACGCCGCGATCCTGCGGCTGACCGAACGACCCACGGCGGTCGTGGAGATCGCGGCCGAGCTGAAGCTGCCGGTGAGCATCACCCGCATCCTGCTCTCCGACCTCCAGGCGTCGGGACGCGTCAGCGCCCGTCACCCCCGCAAGGCCGCCGTACCCGACCCCGACATCCTGGAGCAGGTGCTCGTTGGACTCCGCAACCTCTGACACGCGTACACCGTTGGGCGTGTCGGCCGACAACGGCCTCAAGATCGTGGTCGTGGGCGGCTTCGGCGCCGGCAAGACGACGATGGTCCGCTCGGTGAGCGAGATACGTCCCCTCAACACCGAGGAGACGATGACCCAGGCCGGCGAGGCCGTCGACGACCTCAGCAAGGTGCGCGGCAAGACCTCGACGACCGTGGCCTTCGACTTCGGCCGCATCTCGCTCGACGAGCACAATGTGCTGTACCTGTTCGGGGCGCCCGGCCAGGAGCGCTTCTGGTTCCTGTGGGACCGGCTGTTCTCCGGCACCCTGGGCGCGGTCGTCCTGGTCGACACCCGGCGCATCGACGACTCCTGGTATGCCATCGACCGGCTGGAGAAGCACGGCACGCCGTTCATCGTGGCCTGCAACGACTTCGGCGGCCACACCTTCGCGCCGGAACAGATCCGCGAGGCCCTCGACCTCGACCCGCACGTACCGCTGGTCACCTGTGACGCGCGTTCCCGGGAGTCCAGCAAGCTGGTGCTGATCACGCTGGTGGAGCACATCCAGACCCTCTACGCCGACCAGGCCCGAGCCTCCCGTCAGGAGCTGGTGTGAGCCCTGCTTCCGCTCCCCACCCCGTCCACTTCAGCGGCCCCCTGCTCCAGGACGACCCGGCAGGGGTGTACCGGGAGCTGCGGCGCGACCACGGCAGCGTGGTCCCGGTGCTGCTGGACGGCGACGTACCGGCCTGGCTGGTGCTCGGCTACCGCGAACTGCACCAGATCACCGGGGACCCGGTGCTGTTCAGCCGCGACTCCGACCTGTGGAACCAGTGGGAGAACATCCCCGACGACTGGCCGCTGCTGCCGATGATCGGCCGCAAGCAGCCGTCGATCCTCTACACCGTCGGCGAGCGGCACCGCGAGCGGGCCGGGATGCTGGTCAACGCGCTGGAGGCGGTGGACCCGTTCGAACTGCGCGGCTACGCCGAGAAGTTCGCCGACGAACTGATCGACGGCATCTGCCCCCAGGGCGCGGCCGACATCATCAACGAGTTCGCGACGCTGCTGCCCGTACGCGTGCTGGCCCGGCTCTACGGCTTCTCCGACGAGCAGGGGCCTGCGCTCGTCACCGCCCTCAACGACATGATCGACGGGCGGGAGCGGGCGCTGGCCGGCCAGACCCACCTGTTCACGTCGATGACCGAACTGGTCACCGCGCGCAGGAAGGCGCCCGCCGACGACGTGGCGTCACGGATGCTCGCCGACACCTCCGGGTTCACCGACGAGGAGATCGTCCAGGACCTGATGGTGATGATGGCGGCCGGACACCAGCCGACCGCCGACTGGATCGGCAACTCCCTGCACCTGATGCTGACCGACACGCGGTTCGCCGCTTCCCTGTTCGGCGGCCGCAACAGCGTCGCCGAGGCGATGAACGAGGTGCTGTGGGAGGACACTCCCACCCAGAACGTGGCCGGCCGCTGGGCCTCCCGCGACACCCAGCTCGGCGGGCGCCGCGTCCGCGCCGGAGACATGCTGCTCCTCGGCCTCCAGGGCGCCAACTCCGATCCGCAGGTGCGGACCGACAGTTCGGCCCTGACCGGCGGCAACAGCGCGCACTTCTCCTTCGGCCACGGGGAGCACCGCTGCCCGTTCCCGGCGCAGGAGATCGCCGAGGTGATCGCACGAACCGGTATCGAGGTCGTCCTGGACCGCCTGCCGGACATCGACCTGGCGGTGCCGGCCCCGGCCCTGGCCCGCCGCCCGTCGCCGTGGCTGCGCGGAATGTCTGAACTTCCGGTCACTTTCACACCCACTCCCGCCCTTGGAGGCTCCCTCACATGACGGCTGGTACGGACACAGGGATACCCGCGCCCGGCACCGAGGGGAACCCGATCCCCCTGGACCCGTTCGTCTCCGACCTGGACGCGGAGAGCGCGGCGCTGCGCGCCGCGGGCCCACTCGCACGCGTGGTCCTGCCGGGCGATGTGCCGGTGTGGGCGGTCACGCACCACGCCGAGGCCAAGAAGCTGCTCACCGACCCCCGCGTGGTGAAGGACATCAACGTCTGGGGCGCCTGGCAGCGCGGCGAGATCGCCCCCGACTGGGCACTGATCGGACTGGCCAACCCGGGCCGCTCCATGCTGACCGTGGACGGCGCCGACCACCGCCGCCTGCGCACCCTGGTCGCCCAGGCGCTCACCGTGCGCCGGGTGGAGCGGATGCGTGAGCGCATCACGGAGCTGACCGAGGGCCTGCTGGACCAGGTGGCCGAGGCGCAGGGCGAAACGGTCGACCTGAAGGCCCTGTTCGCCTACCCGCTGCCGATGTACGTGGTCGCCGACCTGATGGGGCTCGCGGAGGAGCGGCTGCCGCGACTGAAGGAGCTGTTCGAGAAGTTCTTCTCGACGCAGACCCCGCCCGAGGAGGTCATCGCCACGCTGACCGAGCTGGCGCAGATCATGGCCGAGACGGTCGCGCGCAAGCGGGAGAACCCCGGCGACGACCTGACGTCCGCGCTGATCCAGGCGTCCGAGGACGGCGACCGGCTCACCGACCAGGAGATCGTCTCCACCCTCCAGTTGATGATCGCGGCCGGTCACGAGACGACGATCTCGCTCATCGTCAACGCGGTGGTCGGCCTCTCCCTCCACCCCGAGCAGCGGGCGCTGGTGCTGTCCGGCGAGGTGGACTGGTCGGCGGTGGTCGAGGAGACGCTGCGGTACTCCACGCCCACCTCCCACGTGCTGATCCGGTTCGCCGCCGAGGACGTACCGGTCGGCGACACCGTCCTTGCGGCCGGGGAGGCGCTGATCGTGTCGTACGCCGCGATCGGCCGGGACGAGCAGGCACACGGCCCGAGCGCCGGCGTCTTCGACATCACCCGCGAGAGCGCCAACCGGCACATCTCCTTCGGCCACGGCCCGCACGTGTGCCCCGGCGCGGCCCTGTCCCGCCTGGAGGCGGGCGTGGCCCTGCCGGCCCTGTACGCGCGCTTCCCGAAGCTGGACCTGGCGGTCCCGGCGGAGGAACTGCGCAACAAGCCGGTGGTCACGCAGAACGACCTGTACGAGCTGCCGGTGACACTGGGCTGACACGCCCCACGGCCACCCCGTGGTCGCCCCTGACCGCCCCGGGACCGAACGGGC
>NZ_JBHSPC010000015.1:2417-133640 GCF_042656345.1 Streptomyces incanus | reverse complement strand
CCCCCCCCCCCGTTCGACCACCCCTCGCGTCCGTGTCTCAGCCGACGGACGAGGTTTCACCGAGGTTTCCCGGAGCCGATAGGCTCCCCGTCGTGGCTGAGATCCGGATTCCTGCTGACATCAAGCCCGCCGACGGTCGTTTCGGTGCGGGCCCCTCCAAGGTGCGGACGGAAGCGCTGGACGCGCTGGCCGCGACCGGCACCTCCCTGCTGGGCACCTCCCACCGCCAGGCCCCGGTGAAGAACCTGGTCGGCGAAGTGCGCGAGGGCATCCGTGAGCTGTTCCAGCTCCCCGAGGGCTACGAGGTCGTCCTCGGCAACGGCGGCTCCACCGCCTTCTGGGACATCGCGACCCACGGCCTGATCGAGAACAAGTCGCAGCACCTCACCTTCGGCGAGTTCAGCTCCAAGTTCGCCAAGGCCGCCAAGCTCGCCCCGTGGCTCGCCGACCCGACCGTCGTCGCCGCCGACCCGGGCACGCACCCCGAGGCGGCCGCCGAGGCCGGTGTGGACGTCTACGCCTTCACGCACAACGAGACCTCCACCGGCGTCGCCATGCCGATCAAGCGGGTGCCCGGCGCCGACGAGGGCTCCCTGGTCCTCGTGGACGCGACGAGCGGCGCCGGCGGCCTGCCCGTCGACATCGCCGAGACGGACGTCTACTACTTCGCCCCGCAGAAGTCCTTCGCCTCCGACGGCGGCCTGTGGATCGGGGTCTTCTCCCCGGCCGCGATCGAGCGCGCCGAGCGCGTCCACGCGTCCGGCCGCCACGTCCCGGAGTTCTTCAGCCTTCCCACGGCGATCGACAACTCCCGCAAGAACCAGACGTACAACACCCCGGCGCTGGCCACCCTGTTCCTGCTGAACGAGCAGCTGAAGTGGCTCAACGGCCAGGGCGGCCTCGGATTCGCCACCGGCCGCACCAAGGACTCGTCGTCCCGCCTGTACGGCTGGGCCGAGGAGTCGAAGTTCGCGACCCCGTTCGTCACCGACCCGGCGAAGCGCTCCCAGGTCATCGGCACCATCGACTTCACCGACGAGATCGACGCCGCCGCGGTCGCCAAGGTGCTGCGCGCCAACGGCATCGTGGACACCGAGCCCTACCGCAAGCTCGGCCGCAACCAGCTCCGCGTCGCGATGTTCCCGGCGATCGACCCGGCGGACGTCGAGGCACTGACGAAGTGCGTCGACTACGTCATCGGACAGCTGTAACCGTCCCCCGTACGACGACGGAAGGGCGCCCGACGGTAATCCGTCGGGCGCCCTTCGTGTACGCGATGCCTACGCGAACTGGTTGAGAAAGGCCTGCCAGCTCTCACGTGAGACGGTGAGCAGAGGGCCGTCGTACTGCTTGCTGTCACGGACCGCTCGGCCGCCGGGAGCCGTTTCGGCGACCTCGACACAGGCGTTCTCCTGTCCCGAGTACGACGACTTCCAGAAGGGTTTTATGACCTCGGTCATGATGCGTCTTCCTTCAAGCTCCGCAGTATGCCCCGGATGAGCTTCGCGCTCGCGTCCGGCGCCAACGCCGCCGATCGTAGTAGGTCATATGCGTTGGCGTAAGCGGCGAGGTCCTCGGGACCTTCGAGGACGGACGTGCCGCGCAGGTTGTCCATGGCAACGGCTTCGACCGTCGGTTCCTCGTCGAAGCTGAAGGAGGAGAAGGCGGAGGAGTACCCGGCCAGGACGCCCGCACTGAACGGCAGCACCTGCACAATGACGTTCTTGCGCTTCCCGATCTCCAGGATCGCGGCCAACTGCTCCCGGTGAATCCCGGCGGCCACCAGCGGTTGCGCGACGACCGCTTCCCAGAGGATCGCCGTGTACGATGCTCCGCCCTCGTCGATCTTCGCCTGCCGTCCCTCGCGCACCTTCACCAACTGCGTGACCCGTTCAGGCTCGATGCAGTGAGGACCGCCGCCGATCACCGCCTCCGCGTAGGCCGGAGTTTGCAGAAGTCCCGGCACCATGACGGGCTGCCACTCACGGATATAGGTGGCGTCGTCCTCCAGGGCGATGTGGTCGACATAGTCCGGCCGCAGGTGCGCCGCGTGCTCCAACCACCAGCCCCGGTTCTTGGAGTGCTTGGCCAAGTCCTCAAGCTTTGACCGCACTTCCGGGTCCTTGACGCCATACGCATCCAGCAGCAGGCGCACTTCGATGACGCGTGCGGTGACGTGCCCGCTCTCAAGGCGGCTGACTCTGGCCTGACTTGCGGCGATGACATCGGCGGCCTGCGGCTGATCGAGCTTCGCAGCCTGCCGGTACTGCCTCAGCGCCGTACCCAGACGCCGACTGCGTACGGTCGGCCGTCCACCTGCGGGCATGGGATCTCCCCTCTCCTTGCGCAACGATGCCACACCGCGTGCCGGCCCTGAGAACACATCACTCGATCGAGTGGACGACTGAATGTATTCAGTTGAGCACGTTGCGCATGCACTGAATTCGCCTCTAGCTTCACCTCATGCCCGCAACCGAAACCTTCCGCATCCCCAAGCACAGGCGACACGTGTCAGTGGCTCGGCGGCGTTTACGCGAAGCCCTCGCGGACTGGGGCGTGGCCGGGGAACTCACGGACACCGTCACCCTGCTGGCGAGCGAACTGGTCACGAACGCCGTGCTCCACTGCCGGATCTCATACGCCCAGGTCGAGGTCACTCTCACTCTGGACGGAGCGGAGTTGGCCCTGGAGGTCTCCGATCCCGACAGGGACAGGCTCCCCCGGTTGCACGACTCCGCTCCGGACGAGGAGGGCGGACGCGGACTGGCCCTCGTGGCGGCCCTGGCCGACGAATGGGGTTGTCGGCAGGGGCCGTACACGAAGTGCGTGTGGGCGCTGTTCGCGCTCGGCGAGGCGGAGAGCGCTCGCATCCCGCCACCTCTGTGAGGTGCTCGCCCGACGCCGCGGGGCCGGAGACGGGTGCCTTGCCGAAAACCGTGAGCAGTCGGTGGACATGTGCCACTTAAGCGCTCAAACGAGCGACATCAGGACAGTGATGGCCAAAGTGCTCACGGTTCTGGAACGGTGTGTCCTCCCTGGAGCGTGGGCGCGTGCCCCGGCATCGCACACGTCGAGGCCGCCACCCCACCGGGCAGTCGCGGAAAGCCACCCGCACCAGGCCCCGTTTCCAAAGCCGCATATGGAGCCGGTTTCCGCTTCCTCGAAGCCGGTGGGCCGCTTCTACTCGCTGTCTCGTGCCTTCTCGTAAGAGGCAAGTTCCTCTGCGGTGCCGATGAAGGCCGGGCCGCAGTGCGGTGGCAGGCGATCGATGACCATCGTTACCGCGGCCCGCGCGCTGCCCGTCTCGGCGATTCGCGAGCTGCTCCGGTCCGGTCCTTCGACGTAGTACCGGCCGTCTCTCAGGGTGCCGATGTAGGGGATGTCCCAGGTGTGACGGATTTCCGTGCACCTGCTGAAGTGCAGCTCCCACATACCGGTCCAGGGGTAGAGCCGCCGAAGCAGCGGCTCGGCGTGCGCCACCCGCACCAGTTCGGCAAACGGCTCCAGAAACGGTGGTCCTTCCGGCCATCGAGGTTCACCGGCAGTGGTCAGGATCTTGTGCCAAGCTGCTTCGACTGTGTTGACCATGCCGTGATGATGCAGGTCCTACGGCTGAGGCCATGTCGAAGTCCTGTCAGCGGCCGCCGCAGCACTGGCTCCCTGGCCACGACGCCAATGGCATCGTCGGCTCGGCGCGGATGATGTCCGGAAACGCAGAAACCCCCGGCATGCCGGGGGCCCATGAGAGCAAGATCCTTCGGGTGCCCTCCGGAGGGCACACAGGACCTTGCCCGGCCAATGTCGCACCCCTCGAGCCATACAGCAAGCTCCCAGGGGCCCGGCGCCGTGTACGGCCACTGCGCCGAACCCCCTGATCACACGTCGCTCACGTCGCCGTGCACGTCGCGCTCGGTACGCTTCCGCCGCCGGGGGCGCCTCCAAAGCCGAAGCTCGCCGAACCGCCTGTCGGGACCGCGCCGTTGTGGGGGGCGTTGGTCGCGGTGACGGTCGGGCCGGACTGGGTGTACGAGGCGTTCCACATGCTGGTGACCCGCTGGGCGCCGCTCCAGGTCCACGTCACCTTCCAGGACCTCAGCGGAACCGTTCCGGTGTTGGTGACCTTCACGTCGGCGTTGAAGCCGCCGCCCCAGTCGCTGCTGACGGTGTAGGCGGCGGCGCACGCGGCGGTGCCACCGGGACCGCCGGGGTCGCCCGGACCGCCGGGGTCGCCCGCCGCGAATCCCGGCGCCTTGATGCCCGCGAGGTAGCCGTCCTTGACCGTGTCCACGGTCTTCCAGTCGTCCTTCAGGATCCCCCCGGTGTCACCGGAGTTGGGGTTCCAGGACCAGAAGGTCCAGTGGAAGCTGTCGGCGCCGTGCCCCGAGGTCGACCGCAGGTACGTCACCAGTGCGGACAGCCACCGCTGGTCCACGCCCGACTGGAGCGTCGTGCCGAACTCGCCGAGCCAGACCGGGGCGATGTCCTGCTTGAAGATGTAGCCCCAGTACTTGTCCCAGATCCCGGACATGTTGGCGGGGAACGACGGGTCCTCGAACCAGGGCTGCCGGCCCACGCTGGTGGCGTAGTCGTGGGCGGAGTAGACGAGCCGGTTCGGCACGGCCAGGCGGACCGGATACTGGGCGACGCCCATCAGGTTGCCGCCCCACCAACCGTTGACCCCGTTGTGCGACTGCACGCCCTCGACGAAGACCAGCAGGTCGGGGTTGACGGACAACACCGCGTTGCCGGCCCGCTCGGCGGCCAGCCGCCAGTCCCGCGCCGTGTCGCCGCAGCCCCAGCAGGCGGGATCGTGGGGCTCGTTGTGCGGGTCGATGCCGATGACGGTCGCGTTGCCCAGGTAACGGGCCGCGAGCGCCTTGAGGTTGGCGATCCAGGTCGACTCCGGGACCGCCGAGGTGTACCAGAGCGCGGACTGCGCGGCCGCGTCGGGACGGTGCCGGTCGAGCACGATCTTCAGGCCCGTCTGCCCCGCGTACGCCACGATCCGGTCCAGCACCTGGAGCGACGTCAGGCCCCGCAGGTCGGTGTTGATGCCGTCGTAGCTGATGCTGCCGGGCACGGCGCCCGGCTTGAGGATGTCGTCGCTGTAGGGGACGCGAACGGTGTTGTAGCCCAGGGACTTGATCTGGTCGAGCATGGCCTTGTAGTCGCGGGCCCACAGGCCGTGGGCCACCCGGACGTCGGTCTCGAAGCCGAACCAGTTGATCCCGGCGATCCGCACGGGCTGCCCCGCCGCGTCCAGGATCTTCCGGCCGCTGGTGTGCCAGTACCCTTCACCGGCCGCCGCCGCACGGGTCGTCGCGGTACCGGCCGCCGCACGGGCCGCGCCGCCGCCCGACTCCGCCGCACCGGCCGGCTGCACACCCGCCAGCGGCAGCAGGAACGCCGCCACGGCCACGCATACCGCTCTTCGCAAGCTGCGGAACATGTCGCTGCTTTCTCTCGGAGGGGCGGGCCCGGAACAAATGGGAGCGCTCCCATCACCCCGCACCCTCCATGCAAGCCATGTCACATGAACACGTCAAGAAGGCGGACGGCATTCACACCCGGGATGCCGTCCGCCCCCTCTTCGGGCCGGCGCTGGAACAAGCCGTGCTCAGCGGGCGCCACCCCGTCCTGACCTCCCTCTCCGAGGGCACCCTCGGCTCCGGCTTCGACCACTTCGAGTTCGGACCGCAGCGCATCCTGGACGGGCTGGAGGTGCTCGTCGGCCGGCCGGCCACCGGATGACAGACCGGCCGATCGGTGTCTGCATGGAGACATGGCCACCTCGCGCACCCACCCAGAACGCACGCACCCAGAACTGACGCACCCGAAACTGACGCACCCGGAACTGACGGACTTCGCCAAGCAGTGGGCCGTGCTGCTCACCAGCCACCGCAGGGACGGCACGGGCGTGGGCACCGCCGTGAACCTCGCCGTGGAGGGCGACCACGCCTACTTCCGCACCCCCGGCAAGGCCGGAAAGGCCAAACGCCTGCGCCACGACCCGGAGGTGGAACTGGCCCCCGCCACACCCGACGGCAAGCAGGTCGGACCGGAGATCCGCGCCCGGGTCCGGCTGCTGGACCGGGAGAGCGAGGAGAACCGGCACGCCGCACGGCTGCTGCGGCGCAAGTACCCGCTCGTGCAAGGGGCCCTGGTCCCCCTCGCGCACCGCCTGATGCGGACGTCGACGCTCCACTACGAGCTGCGCCCGGTGCTCACGGACGGCGCGTGACCGCCGGCCGGTTCAGCCCCGTCGGCGCCGTCGCCCCAGCCCGAACAGAGCTGCGCAGACGACGGCCGCGGCGACGACGGCACCGACCTTGACTCCGTCGCCGGAACCGGCACCGTCCCCCGAGCCCTCGCCTCCCGCCCGCGAGCCCCCGCCGGACGAGGACGTCGACCCCGAGCCGCCCCCGCCTGGCACCTCCCGGGACTCGACCGGGCTCTGCTCGCCCTCGCTCCCGTACATCAGCCGGGAGCCGTCGGCGGAGTAGCTGACGGACTCGCCCTGCCCCGCGAGCGGCACGCTGAGCCGCTCCTTGCGCTCGATCTTCCCGTCCGTCGCGTCGTCCCACGCGTACTGGATGCCGCCGAAGTACGACCGTACGGCGAGCTGCCGGCCATCGGGTGAGAAGGCGGCGTCGGTGGCCCACAGGTCGACGGGGGCGATCGGCCGGAAGACGTTGCCGCCCGAGGCGGAGAGTTCGGCGGGCCCCTCGTACAGGTGACCGCCCCCCTCCTTCTTGTCGATGAGGTAGACGCGCCCGGTCTTCGGATGCACGACGAGGGACTCGGCGTCGCGGGCCCCGTCGGAGTACGTCACGACGTACTGCGTGGCCCGCACACTCTGGTCACGCAGTTCCTTCGGCTCGGGCAGCTCGTAGATCCACACGTACGGCCAGGTGCCGCCGAGGTTGTCGCCGATGTCCCCGACGAAGATCCGGTTGTCCGGCCCGATGGAGATGGCCTCGACGTCCCGGGGGGAGCCGATTCCGGTGAGGGTGATCCGGGCGACGGTGTCGCCGGTCGCACTGTCGACGGCGTAGAGGTAGGGGCCGTCGTCGCTGTCGTTGTGGGTCCAGTAGACGCCGGGGTGGAGCCGGGAGGCGGCGAGCCCGCTGGACTCGGTGATCCGCGGGTCCTGAATCGTGAAGGAGTCGTTCCCGGCACCCGCCTCGTCGCCGTCGGCGGCCGCGGCGGGCACACCGAGCGCGCCCACGAGCAGAACCGGAGCGGCGAACAGGACGGCGGCGGCCGCGGCGAGCGGGGCGAGGGATCGGCGCATGCCCCAAGAGTGCCACCGCGCCGCGCAGTTCACGGCGGGTGGTCGGACTCACATCGCGGTGGCGGGGCGGATCGAGGATGATGACCGGATGCTCAGGTTCATGCCCGTCGGCGACTCGATGACCATCGGGAGCGCGGGTGAACACACCTGGCGCTACCGGCTGTGGCAGCACCTGTGCGCGGAGTACGGCGGCCCCTTCACCCTCGTCGGCCCGCGCGAGACGCTGCACGACCAGCAGACGGACTCCCCCACCTCGTACGCCTACGCCGACCCCGGCTTCCCGCGCGGGCACCTGGCCGGCTGGGGCGAGGGCTGGCACCACATGGTGCCGCTGATCGGCGAGGCCGTCCGGACCCTGCGCGCCGACGTGCTCCTGGTCTCCCTGGGCCTGATCGACCTCGGCTTCTACACGAACCCCGAGCAGACCGCGGACAACGTCCGCGCCTTCGTCGCGGAGGCACGCGCGGCCCGCCGGCGCGTCCGTCTGGTCCTGCTCCCGGTGATACCCAACGTCCGCGCGGAGGCCGACCCGGACTTCGCCGCCCAGGTCGCCCGCTTCAACGACCTCCTGGCGAAGACGGCCGTCGACCTGGACACCCCGGACTCCCCCGTCCTCCTGGCCGCCCTTCCGCCGACGTACGACATCCACGCCGACACGTACGACGGCACCCACCCCAACGCGAACGGCGAACACAAGATCGCGGAAGCCTTCGCGGAAGCGCTGTACCGGGGCTGGGAGCTGGGCGGGCCCTACGAGGCGACGTAGGCGCCCGTCCTGAGTGTCGTCCTCGGCCGACGTCCGGCGCGGCGCGTTCCGGCCGGCCCACGGCTCAGTGGTCGTCGCGGACGGTGGTCGCGATGCCGTTGCCGATCACGACCTCGGCGCTGAAGCCCTTCTTGGCGGCCGTCTCCAGTTCGGCCTCGGTGGGGTTCCAGTAGCCCTCGCCGAAAAAACAACGGAGTAGCCCCTGAACTGCGGTGATGGGCGGTTACCCGGTTTCAGCGGGCTCGCTGGCGACCTTGCTGAGGTGGCGGTAGAGGGTGTGTCAAGTTAACGGCTGGTCTTGGTTGTTGAGTGGTCAGTTGTTGCTCGGGGTGAGGCGGCCCTCGAAATGGCCCTGGGCCTCGGCGTTCACCACGAGCTGGAGGCGGCTCACCCAGCTTCCCACCGTCACCTGACAACCGGGAGCACCGCGACGAGGACCAGGAAGGAGGACACCCGCAATCCCGGGCCCGTGGAACCCGGCGCAGACCGCAGCGACACGCGATGGCCCCGCCCTCACACCGGCGAGGACAAACCAGGGCAAACAGCCGGCTACCTCAACGGCTCACCCGCTGAAGAATCGAGGTTGATGACGGTAACGCCACCTGAACAAGCCATTCATGATCCATTAACGGCCATTCACTTCTTGTGGGGACTGCGGCGCACAGTTGTTCGATGGTGAGATTGCTGCTGCTGATCCTCGCCAGGTGAGAAGGAGGCATATGTGAACGATAGGGCCGTTCTAGCCGCTGCGGGCACGGCGGCGATGACATCCGTGTCGGCGTTCTCCGGCAACTCCGCCGTCAGCTGGAAGGACCAGCAGCACGGCCTGGGCACCGTCTACCTGACGTACTGGACCGCTGGACACGGGCGCCACGAGGCGGACTTTCTACGTCAGTGATCCGGGGCAGAAAGGCAGCAATTTTCTACCCTGCTCCGAGCACTGGGCACCTTGCGCTGCCGCTTCTTTCGATCAGGTAATTCCACATCTCGTGAAGGAGAATTCCATGGACCTCCGGAACAAGGCCGCCGCTGGTGCGATAACCGCAGCAGCGCTTGGTTTCGGTCTCATGTTGGCCCCCGCTGCAGAGGCGGCCACCTGCCACAGCACCATCGGGGCGTGCATCTATTACAACTCCAACTTCGCGGGCGCCACCTTCTGGGACGGCGGCGGCAACAGCAACACCCCCGAAAACTACGGCGCGCCCAACTGGTACACCTTCTCGGGCGGTAACGGAGCCGGTGTGTACGTCAAGAACAACGCCGCGTCCGTTTACAACTTCGACACCAACTACAGCGTAACGATCTACTACAACTCAAACAACAGCGGGCCGAGCCAGTACATCAAGCGCGGGACCGGGGCCAACTTGAATGCCACGCTGAAGAACAACAACGCGTCTCAGTGCTTCGACTTCTACGCGAATTGCCCCTAGAGCCTCGGTGCAGGACCAGCCAAGGAGGTGACGGTGTCCTGCCGATCCTGGCGGGGCGCCGTCACCCCGCACGTCGTCAGAGCAACAGCGACAAAGGACGCCCCCGCATGGCCTCGGCACGCTCGACCACACTTGTGGTCTGCGCCCTACTTGCAACGCTGAGCAGTATGTCAACCGGTTGTACGTCGACGGCACCCACCGCCCCGGCTCAGCAGACAGCGACTCCTCCAAAGGTTGGCGGCGTGCCGGTGCTCGAAAATACTCACGATCAGCAACTTCCCATCGAAAAGTACCTAATCAGCCCGCAGGAGAACGGCCAAATCGAAAGCGCCAGATCAGCGCTCATGACGTCGTGCATGAAGCGATTCGGCTTCGACTTCCGACCGGCGACGCCAGACTACGGACAGAAACGGAATCAGACGTCCCATCGGTACGACCCGACCGACCTTGCCCTCGCCGCAACTCGCGGCTATCACGGCTCCCAGTCTCGGACGCAGAACGAAGCGCGTCCTTCCCGGAAACCGTTGTCGCCGGAGATGGAATCTGTACTGGGCCACGGCCTAGGGGCACCGGTCCCACCGGAATCGACCACTCCCCCGGCCGACCACGAGTACCGAGGCATCCCGATCCCGAAGGGCGGATGCATGGGAGAGGCGGAACAGAAGCTGACCGCAGGCGGTGGAATCATCCAGGATTCCCCTGTGGCGATCGATATCAACTTCAAGGGCTACGTGCGGTCCATGGCCGATGTCAGACTCAAAGCCGCATTTGCCAAGTGGTCAGCCTGCATGAAGGACAAAGGCTACTCCTACCCGACACCGGAAGCCGCGGTCAAAGACCCGGCTTGGAATTCTCTCAAACCATCAAGACGCGAGCTGGACACCGCTTCCGCGGACGTCACTTGCAAACGGCAGAACAACGTCGTGGGAACGTGGTTCGCCGTCGAAGCGGCCTATGAGGAGCGGGATATCCAGGCCGATATCAAGCGAATGACAGGCATCAGGCACAGCATCGATATCGCGATCAGGAACGCCGCCGCCGCGAAAGACAGCAGATCTTGACCAACTGATGAAGCGGAAATGAAGAGATCGAGCGATCATCGATCGCCTCAATCGACCGCCGCAGGCTGTCGCGACGCGATGACCTTCCTCGCCAGCGACTTGGGGCTCGTCAGGAAGCCCCAGCCCCACGCCATGTGCATGGTGGCGAGGGCGACCGGGATCCGGAGGCGGGCCTTGAGGGGCAGCCCCTTGCCCGCGGGAAGCAAACCGGGTCTTCGAAGTTGAGCGGTGCACTGGTTCGGCTTGCCGACGTGGCATCACGCTGTGTGGCGGATCGGATAGCTCGGCCCTGGACGCAAGGTGCACGTGGTCCTGCGTGATCATTTCTGTTCTCGACGCAGAACGATCATGCAGGAGCCACGGGCTTGCTCAACGATACGACGTTGCTGCTCGACCTCGACGGGGTGTCCGTCGCCCGAGTCGAGCGGCTGGCCGACGGGACACGCCGGGTTCACCTGGTCACGACCGATGACAGGGCCCGGGCATGCCCGGCCTGCGGGGTCTTCGCCACCCGGGTGAAGGGCTCGGCCGTCACCGGGCCCCGCGATATGCCGTACGGCGAGAGCGGCCTGGAGTTCCGCTGGCACAAGCGCCGCTGGTTCTGCCGGGAACCCGACTGCCCACGCCGGTCGTTCACCGAGCAGATCGGACAGGTACCGGCCGGCGCGCGGATCACCGCGCGGCTGCGCGGTGCCGCCGGGCGCCGGATACGCGATGCCGGGTCCACCGTCATCCAGGCCGCCCGTGACCTGCACCTGTCCTGGCCGACCGTGATGGACGCCTTCCGCGCCGCCGCCCGCGAGGACTCTGCTGCGTAATTCGCCGGTCCCGTAGGAACAGCCGCTCGGACCGCCGAGCATGGCCGCGTCGCCGCAGGTCGCGGAGTGCGGTCCCGCGACCCCGAGGAATTGGCAGCAGAGTCCGCGAGGTCACCAAAGCACCGTTGCCAGACGTGGAGGTGCTGGGTATCGACGAGACCCGGCGCGGACGGCCGCGCTGGGAACAGGCCCCTGCCACCGGAAAGTGGCGCCTGGTGCGGGACCGGTGGCACACCTGCTTCGTCGACGCGCTCGGCACCGGCGGGCTGCTGCGTGCCGCGGGCCGGCCGGCCCCGGAGGACCCGGACGGCAGCGATGACGAGGAGCTGTCCGGCCGTGCGAGCATCGCCGAGCGCCTGCAGGACGAGGTCGCGTGGGTCCGGCAGTGCGCGGAGTGGATCGACCACCTGGACAGCAGGCCGTACCCGCCGGCCGCCAACCTCCGCCCCGAGGGCGACTTCCCCGACACCTGCGCCGTGCCGATCCGCCTGCCAGGGTCGCGGCGATCCTGCGGCGCATCGCCTTCGACGTCGAGGAACTGGCTCGTGCCCGGTGTGTGGAGGAGCTGCAGGCGGCCAAGGTCGCCGACGACCCGCGCGCCGAACGGCGCCGCAGGATGGCCGAGCCGGGGCTGAGCTACGCCGAGTACTGCGACCGCACCAAAACGCCCTGGCGGTCCACGCAGCAGGGAGACCTCGCGTGGACCGCGTACCAGGCCGAACGTCGACGGCGTGGGGAGACCGACGAGGACCCCTTCGAGGCATACAACCCATTCCGCCAAGGTCGCCACTGACCAGTGAGGCCGAAGCGTTCAGGAAACTGAACGCCGTAGCGGTGCTCCCTGCTCGGATACTCCTCGGACCCCTCGGTGCACTCGGTGCCGCCCTGACCGCCCTCACCCGTGTCCGCGTCGCCGCAGATGTCGCCGTAGCCCCGGATCTCGGTGTCCTCGGCGACGAAGAACTGCTGCTCGACGCCCTTCGTGCCGGAGACCGTGTACTTGCCCGGCGCCAGGTAGGAGACGTTGCCGAACCAGGTTCCGTCGACACCCTTGCCCTTGTTGACGCCCTCGACGACGGTCTCGTCGGAGGTCGACGCGCCACCTTGCGTCACGCGGACGTGTGCGCCGTCTCCCCCGAAGCGCCGAGCACGTCGTGGCCGGGCACGTCGTGGCCGGGCACGTCGTGGCCGGGCACGTCGTGGCCGGGCACGTCGTACGAGGGCGGCGGGGTGACCGGTACGGTCCCGCTCCGGCATATGCGCTTCCTCCCGTGTCCCGGTCACCGTGCGTATCGTTGTACCGCGCGGCTGTGCTCGTCCATGGGGCAGCCGGGGAGGAGCGCCACGATGACCGTCGTAGACGACAGGATCGCCATGGCCGACGCCAACACGCAGCGCCTGGACGAGTGGTTCGAGCGGCTGGAGCGGATGCCCGTCCCCGAAGGATTCAGGGTCGAGATCGTCGGGGGCAACGTCCACATGACACCGCAGCGGGACACTCACTGGGGGATCATCCGGCGGGTCGTCCGGGCCGTCGAGGACAGGTTCGGGATGGACGTCATGGTCTTCTCGGACGTCCGTATCGACTTCCCCGGCCACGAGAACGGCTTCTGCCCGGATGTCGCGGTGCTCCGGGAGTCCGCGCGAAAGGACGACGAGGGCCGCTGGCGGTATCAGGACATCGAGTTCATCGCCGAAGTCATCTCCGAGGGCACGGCCGCCAACGACTACGGTCCGAAGAAGGCCGCCTACGCGACCGCCGAGGTCCCGCTGTATGTCATCGCCGATCCCTACCGGGCCCGGTGCTACGTCTACACCCATCCCAGGAACGGCGACTACACCACGCGGACGAAGGTGGACTTCGGCGACACCCTCGACCTGACCGGAACCGTCGCGGACCTGAAGCTCGGCACCGACGGTTTCCCCCGCGACTGACCCCGATCCCGTCCCCGAGCCCCCTCCCCGTTCCCGTTCCCGTTCCCGCTTGCCTGGAGCGCACTCCAGGCCGTTGGCTGGGTAACCATGAAGTACACACAGCTGGGACGCACGGGACTGAAGGTCGGCCGGCTCGTCCTCGGGACGATGAACTTCGGTCCGCAGACCGACGAGGCCGACAGCCACGCCATCATGGACGCGGCGCTGGACGCCGGGATCAACCTCTTCGACACGGCCAATGTCTATGGGTGGGGCGAGAACAAGGGCCGTACCGAGGAGATCATCGGCACCTGGTTCGCCAAGGGCGGCGAGCGGCGCGACAAGGTCGTGCTCGCCACCAAGGTGTACGGGAACATGGCCGCCGACGGCGAGGCGTGGCCCAACCACGACAAGCTGTCCGCCCTGAACATCCGGAGGGCCGTCGACGCCTCGCTGAAGCGGCTGCGGACCGACCACATCGACCTGTACCAGTTCCACCACATCGACCGCGACACCTCGTTCGACGAGATCTGGCAGGCCGTAGACGTCCTCGTCCAGCAGGGCAAGATCCTCTACGCGGGATCGTCCAACTTCCCCGGCTACAAGATCGCCCAGGCGAACGAGACCGCGGCCCGGCGCGGCGGGACCATCGGCCTGGTCAGCGAGCAGTGCCTCTACAACCTCGCCGAGCGCCGCGCCGAGATGGAGGTCATCCCGGCCGCGCAGGAGTACGGGCTCGGGGTCATCCCCTGGTCGCCGCTGCACGGCGGGCTGCTCGGCGGGGTGATCAAGAAGGAGGTCCAGGGAGGGCGCCGGGCCTCCGGACGGGCCGCCGACACCCTCGCCGACCCGGCCGCCCGCGCGCGGATCCAGGCGTACGAGGACCTGCTCGACAAGCACGGCGTCGAGCCCGGCGAGGCCGGGCTGGCCTGGCTGCTCACCCGGCCCGGGGTGACCGGCCCGATCGTCGGTCCGCGCACCGCCGAACAGCTGGCATCGGCACTGCGGGCGGTCGAGCTGGAACTGGGCGAGGAGCTGCTGGCCTCGCTGGACGAGATCTTCCCGGGCCCGGGACCGTCCCCGGAGGCCTTCGCCTGGTAGGACGGCAGGACGGGCAGGACAAGCAAGACGGGTAGCACACGGCCTGCTCCGGCGCCGGGCACGACAGGCGTCGAAGCGGCCGGCGTCCGCGCAGGCGGGCAGGGGGTGTCGCGGCTAACCGAGCGCCGACGCCACTGCCACCACGACGAACATCAATACGAGCGCACCGGCCATGATCCGGTTCCGGGTTTTCGGGTCCACGCCATCGAGCCTAACCGGCCGCCCCGAGCGGACAGCGCGCGACCACCTCGTAACGGGGCTGTTCGCCCGGCACGCCCGACCTCGGCAGGTGGCTGCGCACCAGCGCCGCCGCGTCCACCGTCCAGGTGCGGCTCCGGAACCCGGCCAGCTCCTCCAGGTACGGCTGCGTGTCGATGCCGGTGCCGCTGCGGGCCAGCGTCAGGTGGGCCTTGTAGCGGCGGTGCTCCCCCATCCCGACACCCGCCCTGCGCCCCGCCGCCTCGGCGCGCTCGGCGAGCAGGCGCAGGGTGTGCAGATCACCGTCCGCCCCGGCCCACAACGTCCTCCCGTGCCCGAACTGTCCGCCACCGCACAGGGCCAGCCCGAACGGCTCGGTCCGGGCCGCGGCCCGCTCCAGGCGCGCCGTCAGCCCGGGTACGAGATCGTCGTCGACCTCGCCGTAGAAGGCGACGGTGAAGTGCCGGCCGGGAGGCCCCGTCCAGCGCAGGCCCTCCGCACCGGGCAGCCGCCGCAACGCCTCGACTTCGACGGCGAGCTCACGGGACACGTCCTCGGGGAGCAGTACGGCGGCGAAGAGTCTCATGCGTCCAGTCTCACCGGGGAACGTATGTACGTCCGCGCGTGTCCTGGTCACCGTGCGTATCGTTGTACCGCGCGGCTGCGCGCATGGAGCGGCAGCCGGGGAGGAGCGCCACGATGACCGTCCTCGAAGACAGGATCGCGATGGCCGACACCGGAGACGAGCTCACGCTCGACACGATGTTCGAGTGGCTGGAGAAGTTGCCCATCCCCGAGGGTTACAAGACCGAGATCGTCGGGGGGCACATCTTCATGACGCCGCAGCGGGACACCCACTGGGAGATCATCGCGGACATCTACGATCAGCTGCGCGTGAGGCATCCCCGCAAGCGCCTCAAGTCCGACGTTCGCATCGACCACCCCGGATATCTCAACGGCTTTGCCCCCGATCTGGCCCTGATGGCCGAGGCCGCCACCAGGAACGACAGAGGACTCTGGCGCTGCGAGGACCTCGAGTTCATCACCGAGGTGATCTCCAGGAAGACCGCCGGCAACGACTACGGCCCGAAGAAGGACACCTACGCCGCCGCCGGCGTGCCGGTGTACCTGATCGTGGACCCGTACACCGGCGAGTGGCACCTGCACACCCTGCCGAAGGACGGCACGTACCACGGTGCCGTCACCTTCGGCTTCGGCGAGGAGATCGACCTGACCGGGACGGTCGTCGGCCTCGCCCTCAGGACCGACGAGTTCCCCCGCGACTGACCGCCCCCGCCGGTACGGCCGCCGCCGCCCCCACCGGTACGGCCGTCCCCGCCATGCCGTCCGGGCCGGTGCCTCCCGGGATGCGCGGCACGAACCGCATCCGCGGATGCCCGCCGTCCCAGCCGACCGCCAGGCGCAGATTGCCGACACGGGCCAGGATTCCGCCGATCACGGCGGCGGCGAGGGCGGCGATGGCACCGCCTACCGCGAGGCCGACACGGGCGCCGTAGGTGTCGGTGATCCAGCCGACGATCGGGGCGCCGACGGGCGCGCCGCCGAGGAAGACCATCATGTACAGGGCCATGACACGGCCTCGTACGGCCGGGTCGGTGGCCATCTGGATGCTGGTGTTGGTGGTGACGTTGACCGTCATGGCGAACAGGCCGATCGGGATCATGAGCAGGGCGAACAGCCACAGGGTGGGTGCCCCGGCCGCCACGACCTCCAGTCCGCCGAAGGCCATCGCCGCCAGGATCAGCAGCCGCAGACGGGCCGTGCCGCGCCGGGCGGCGAGCAGGGCGCCGGCCAGGGAACCGACCGCCATCAGCGTGTTGAACAGGCTGTAGACGCCCGCGCCCCCGTGGAAGACGTCGTCGGCGAAGGCCGAGAGGTAGACGGGGAAGTTGAACGCGAACGTGCCGATGAAGCCGACCAGGACGATCGGCCAGACCAGCTCGGGCCGGCCCGCGACATAGCGCAGCCCCTCCCGCAGCTGCCCCTTGCCGCGCGGGGACGGCGTGACGGCGTGCAGTTCGCGGGCCCGCATCATCATCAGGCCGGCCAGCGGCGCGATGAAGGACAGGCCGTTGAGCAGGAACGCCCAGCCCGTGCCGACGCCGGTGATCAGCAGGCCCGCGACGGCGGGGCCGACCAGCCGGGCGGACTGGAAGTTCGCGGAGTTCAGGCTGACCGCGTTCTGCAGCTGGCCGGGGCCGACGAGTTCCGCGACGAAGGACTGGCGGGCGGGGTTGTCGACCACTGTGGCCAGACCGGTGACGAAGGCCGCGACGTAGACGTGCCAGACCTCGACCTGTCCGGTGAGGGTGAGGGCGGCGAGCGCCAGCGAGGTGAGGGCCATCGCCGACTGGGTGACGAGCAGCGTGGGACGCTTGCGCAGGCGGTCGACGAGGACGCCGCCGTACAGGCCGAACAGCAGCATCGGCAGGAACTGCAGGGCCGTGGTGATACCGACGGCGGCCGAGGAGGCGGTGAGGGTGAGCACCAGCCAGTCCTGGGCGATGCGCTGCATCCAGGTGCCGATGTTGGAGACGACCTGGCCGATGAAGAACAGGCGGTAGTTCCTGACCTTCAGCGAGGAGAACATCCCGGACTTGCGGGTGCTCCGGTCCGGCGCTTCGGGGGCGGTCGGGGTGTCGTGGGTGTCAGGTGCGGGGGCGGAGTCTGCTCCGGATCCCGTACTCAAGGTTCGCCTCCTGGTGACAGCTGCTGGGTTTCCTAGATGTGCGCGAGCTTCTCCAGAACGGGGGCGGCGGCACGGAGCTTCGCCCACTCGTCCTCGTCGAGCTGCTCGGTCAGGGTGGCGAGGAAGGCGTTCCGCCTGCGGCGGCTCTCCTCGAGCATCGCCTCCGCCTGTTCGGTCTGCGTGACGACCTTCTGGCGCCGGTCGTCCGGGTGCGGCTCCAGCCGGACCAGCTCCTTGGCCTCCAGCAGCGCCACGATGCGGGTCATCGAGGGCGGCTGGACATGTTCCTTGCGGGCGAGTTCGCCCGGGGTGGCCCGGCCGCACCGGGCCAGGGTGCCCAGCACCGACATCTCGGTGGGGCTGAGCGACTCGTCGACGCGCTGATGCTTGAGCCGACGGGACAGGCGCATCACCGCGGATCGAAGGGCGTTCACGGCAGCTTCGTCGTCGCCCTGGCTGAGGTCCGGCATGTTATTTAGCATAACTCATTACCCTCGCTAAAGGACCGCTCGGGGCGAGCCCACGTCCCACCGGTCGCCATGGCGTCGGCCACTCATGCGCGGAACCGCTCGGTCGAACCGCTCGGTCAAATCGCTCACTCGAATCACTCATACGGGTGATCCCTGCGTGGATGCGGGCACGCCGAGCCGGGATGTGCGGCAACGCTCATGTCCATGGGGACCGACGTACTCAGCCTGCGCATGGACCACGAGCTGCTCGAACGGCTCCGACAGCATGCCGCCAAACGCGGAATGAGCGTCCAGGACTATGTCGTCCAGACGCTCATTCGCGATGACTTCGACCAGCGGTTCCAGACCGCCGTCGAGGAGACGGAGAAGTTCTACGACGTCACCTGAGCCGCAGCGCTGAGCCGCAGCGCTGAGCCGCAGCGCTTCCCCCGCCGGGTCGGGTCCGATCAGGTCAGGCCCAGCGCCGGCATCAGGTAGTAGAAGGCGAAGACCGCCGACACCACGTACAGCGGCACCGGCACCTCCTTGCCGCGCCCGGCCGCCAGGCGCAGCACCACGAAGGTGATGAAGCCCATGCCGATGCCGTTGGTGATCGAGTAGGTGAACGGCATCATCACCATGGTCACGAAGGCCGGGATGGCGATGGTGTGATCCGCCCAGTCGATCTCCTTGATCGAGCCCGCGAGGATCAGGAAACCGACCGCGAGCAGCGCCGGGGTCGCCGCCTGCGACGGGACCATGGTGGCGATGGGCGTGAGGAACAGCGCGACGGCGAAGAGCGCGCCGGTGACGACGTTGGCGAAGCCGGTGCGCGCGCCCTCGCCGACACCGGCGGTGGACTCCACGAAGGCGGTGGTGGCGGAGGCGGAGCTGGCGCCGCCCGCGGCGACCGCGACACCGTCGATGAACAGGACCTTGTTGATGCCGGGCATCTGGCCCTCACCGTCGGTCAGCTTGGCCTCGTCGGAGACGCCCATGATCGTGCCCATCGCGTCGAAGAAGCACGACAGCAGCACGGTGAAGACGAACAGGACGCCGGTCAGTATGCCGACCTTCTCGAAACCGCCGAACAGGCTGACCTCGCCGATCAGGCCGAAGTCGGGGGTGGAGACCGGGTTGCCGGGCCAGGTCGGGTCCGTCAGGCCCCAGGAGGGGATGTCGGCCACGGCGTTGATGATCATGGCGAGAACGGTCATCGCGACGATCGAGATGAGGATCGCGCCGGGCACCTTGCGCATGATCAGCGTCAGCGTCAGCAGCGCGCCGAGGATGAAGACGAGAACCGGCCAGCCGATGAGGTGACCGTCGCTGCCGAGCTGCAGCGGCACCGTGGTGTTCGCGGCGTCCGGCACGCGGGAGATGAACCCGGAGTCGACGAGGCCGATCAGCATGATGAACAGGCCGATACCGATGGCGATGGCCTTGCGCAGGCCGTGCGGGACGGAGTTCATCACGCGCTCGCGCAGACCGGTGGCGACCAGCAGCATGACGACGAAACCGGCCAGCACCACCATGCCCATGGCGTCCGGCCAGGACATGCGCGGGGCGAGCTGGAGCGCGACGACCGAGTTCACGCCGAGACCGGCGGCCAGCGCGATCGGCACGTTGCCGATGACGCCCATGAGCAGCGTGGTGAACGCCGCCGTCAGGGCGGTCGCGGTGACCAGCTGACCGTTGTCGAGCTGGTTGCCGTACATGTCCTTCGCGCTGCCCAGGATGATCGGGTTCAGCACGATGATGTAGGCCATCGCGAAGAAGGTGGCGAATCCGCCACGTATCTCGCGGGGCAGGGAGCTGCCCCGCTCGGAGATCTTGAAGTAGCGGTCCAGTGCGCCGGAGCCGGGGCCGGGCCCCGGCTGATCGGGCATCGGAGCCTTGGCGGGGGCCGACGTGGACATACGAAACCTCATCGCCGGCGGGCCTCAACCAAAGCCCTTTGGCGTTTTCTACGAACAGAAGCGGTCAGAGACAAACGGATTCAGTATGAACATATAACGACGCCCCCGCTATCTCCGCGCGTAGACGAGTGAGGATGGCGGGGACGCGGCGGACGTCACACCTTCCGTTCCTCGTAAGCTGTCCGCATGGCCGCTTTCTTCTCGGGTCTCTCCGACATCGTCAAGGGGACCCCCAAGCACGAGGCACCGGAGCCCCTCGAGGGCCCCGTGGTCGCCACCATCGTCGGCGGCACGATCACCTGGTTCGCCCTCTTCCTGGTGCAGCTTCCGTTCTACGGCTGGTTCGACGACCGCGGCCACGCCTGGTGGCTGTGGACCTGCCTGGCCGGCGGCGGGCTCGGCTTCATCGGCATCTGGTACGTCCGCCGGCGCGACGCGGCGATCAAGCGCGCGCAGGCGACGCAGGCCGCGCAGACCTTGGAGGCCGTGGACGCCGCGGATTCCGCCTCCGGGATCCCGGAGGCGGAATCCCTCCGCGGTCCCTCCCCCACCCTCTCGGCCGACTGACGGCCCGGTCGGTCGACCAGTCGGTCGGCCGACCGCAACTCCCGTACGACCACGGACCCACACCCCCTACCCAGGTCGGATCTTCGGCGCATCCGGTGGGTGAAGCCCTTCCGGCCCACGTACCGTCATCTGCATGACCCCTCTCGACGCGGACACGCGGACCGACGCCGCGCGTCCTGCCTCCCTGACATCACCGGTGACCGGCCTGACCTCCGCCCAGGTGGCGGAGCGGGTGGTCCTCGGGCAGGTCAACGACGTGCCGGTGCGCAGCAGCCGGTCGCTGGCCGAGATCGTCCGCGCGAACGTCTTCACCCGGTTCAACGCGATCATCGGCGTCCTCTGGGTGATCATGCTGGGTGTCGCGCCCATCCAGGACAGCCTGTTCGGCTTCGTGATCCTCGCCAACACCGGGATCGGCATCATCCAGGAGTGGCGGGCGAAGAAGACCCTGGACTCCCTGGCCGTGATCGGCGAGGCACGGCCGACGGTGCGCCGGGACGGGGTGAGCGCCGGGATCGGCACCTCGCAGATCGTGCTGGACGACCTGATCGAGATCGGGCCGGGTGACAAGGTCGTCGTCGACGGGGTGTGCGCGGAGGCCGACTCGCTGGAGATCGACGAGTCGCTGCTCACCGGCGAGGCCGACCCCGTGGTCAAGCAGCCGGGTGACCAGGTCATGTCCGGAAGTTTCGTGGTCGCGGGCAGCGGCGCCTTCCAGGCGACCAGGGTGGGGCGCGAGGCGTACGCGGCGCAGCTCGCCGAGGAGGCGTCCCGGTTCACGCTGGTCCACTCCGAGCTGCGCTCGGGCATCTCCACGATCCTCAAGTACGTGACGTGGATGATGATCCCGACCGCGACCGGACTGATCATCAGCCAGCTGTTCGTCAAGGACGCCGAGCTGAAGAACTCCATCGCCCGCACGGTCGGCGGGATCGTTCCGATGGTGCCCGAAGGGCTGGTGCTGCTCACCTCGGTGGCCTTCGCGATCGGGGTCATCCGGCTGGGCCGCAAGCAGTGCCTGGTGCAGGAGCTGCCCGCCATCGAGGGACTGGCCCGCGTCGACACGGTCTGCCTGGACAAGACCGGCACCCTCACCGAGGGCGGCATGAACGTCACCGAGCTGCACCTGCTCGACACCGGCACCGGCACCGGCACCGAGACCGGCACCGGCGAGGCGTACGTCCGGAACGTGCTCGGCGCCCTCGGCGTCTCCGATCCGCGGCCGAACGCCTCGCTCCAGGCGATCACCGAGGCCTACCCCGCCCCCGGTGACTGGCGGCGCACCGACGCCCTGCCCTTCTCCTCCGCCCGCAAGTACAGCGGTGCCGCCTTCGCCGAGGGCGACGGGGCCGCCTCTCCCGCCTCCCCCGCCTCCACCTGGCTGCTCGGCGCGCCCGACGTCCTGCTCGACGCCGACGACCCTGCCCTGGCCCGTACGGGGCGGCTGAACGAGCAGGGTCTGCGGGTACTGCTCCTCGCCCGCACCGAGCGGGCCCTGGACGACCCCGGGGTCGCCGTCGGTGTCCGCCCCACCGCGCTGGTGGTGCTGGAGCAGCGGCTGCGGCCGGACGCCGCGGACACGCTGGCGTACTTCGCCGAGCAGGACGTCGACGCCAAGGTCATCTCCGGCGACAACGCGGTGTCGGTCGGCGCGGTCGCCGGGAAGCTCGGGCTGACGGGGACCGTCGTCGACGCGCGCGGGCTGCCCTCCGAGCCGGAGGCGATGGCCGGGGCGCTCGACGAGGGCACCGTGTTCGGGCGGGTCACCCCGCAGCAGAAGCGGGACATGGTGGGCGCGCTCCAGTCCCGCGGGCACACGGTCGCGATGACCGGCGACGGGGTCAACGACGTCCTGGCCCTGAAGGACGCCGACATCGGGGTGGCGATGGGCTCCGGTTCCGAGGCCACGCGGGCGGTCGCGCAGATCGTGCTGCTCAACAACAGTTTCGCCGCGCTGCCGTCGGTGGTGGCCGAGGGGCGGCGGGTGATCGGCAACATCACCCGGGTCGCGACGCTGTTCCTGGTGAAGACCGTCTACTCGGTGCTGCTCGCGGTGCTGGTGGTGTGCTCGCAGGTGGAGTACCCGTTCCTGCCACGCCATCTGACACTGCTGTCCACGCTCACCATCGGCGTCCCCGCGTTCTTCCTGGCCCTCGCCCCGAACAAGGAGCGGGCGCGGCCGAACTTCGTACGGCGGGTCATGCGGTACGCGATCCCGGGCGGCGTGCTGGCCGCGCTGGCGACCTTCACCACGTACCTGCTGGCCCGCCACCACTACAGCGGCGAGGGCGCGCTGGAGGCGGAGACGAGCGCGGCGACGCTGACGCTGTTCCTGATCTCGATGTGGGTGCTGGCGATCATCGCCCGCCCGTACACGTGGTGGCGGATCGGGCTGGTGGCGGCGATGGGCGCCTGCTTCCTGCTGGTGCTGGCCGTGCCGTGGCTCCAGGAGTTCTTCGCGCTGAAGCTGGTCGGACTGACGATGCCGTGGGCCGCGGTCGGCATCGCGGTGGCGGCGGCGGCCACCCTGGAGGTTCTGTGGAAGTGGGTGGACCGGCGCTTTCCCGCTTAGCGCCCGGCCCGGCGGGCGAGCACCCGCCTCGTGCCGACGCGGCCCCACGCCTCTGAGAGGCGTGGGGCCGCGTGACCGGTTGTCCGGGGTGGCTTACTTCACGTCGACGAAGTCGCCGGCGGCGTTGACGGCCGGGGTGGTCGAGGTGCCCGCGAAGGAGTACCGGAAGTAGCCGTCGACGGAGGCCTTGACGGTGGTCTTCAGGTTGCCCGTCGAGTTGGACTTGATGGTCTTGACGGTGGTGTAGGTGCTGGAGCTCTTCTTGCGGAACTGCAGCTTCACGGACTGGGCGCTGTAACCGGCGTACTTGCCGGTCTCCCAGTTGGCCCGCGACAGCTTGCCGGTGACGGTGATCGTCTTCCCCTTCTTCACGGGCTCGGGGGAGGCGTCGACGGTCAGCTTCGAGGCGCGCTGCACGGAGAAGCTCTTGGCGTTCTCCTTCTCCATGTAGTCGTCGTCCTTGGCCGCGGCGACGATCCACACCTTCCAGGTGCCGGCGACCGAGTTGATGAGGTTGTCCCGCTGCTTCAGGGTGAAGGTGGCCTTGCAGGTCGACTTGGTGGCGTCGACCTTGGTGCACTTGGCACGGCCGTCGCTGCTGTCGGCGAGGGCACCGGTCTCGGACTTCTCGATGGAAGCGCCGCGGTACAGGATGGGATGGGCCCAGGCGATGCCCGAGTTGTCGGTGGCGGTGAAGGTGAGGGTGACCTTCTTCGCTTTCGTGGCGTCGACGACGACGGCCTTGCCGCCGTTGACCACCACGTTGGAGATCTTCGTGTCCCCGGCGGAGTCGTCGGCCTGCGCGGCCGGCGCGGCGAAGGCGGACAGGGCCAGGGCGCCGGATACCACGGCGACGGTGGTGCGAATACGCATGCGTTCTCCACGTGGAGAAAGGGGCCCAGGGGTCGACGTTTTTGGGTACGTCACCCAACGGCTCGTCGTCACACCCGGGACCTGAGTGACCATGGAGTCTGTTGACTCACGTGATCAGATGCGGAGCGCCACCGAATGGTTGTACGAGAATTGGAAAACATGTGGAGAAACTTTAAAAATCAGCGACCGGACCGTAGCGCCATCCCCCTCACCTCCCGCCTGCCTGCCACGGCCAGGGGCCGGACCGGGGCGGTGAGCCCCTGATGATGCTGCGCGCGAAGAAGTCCGAGGACTCCCAGTCCCGGTCGCGGAGGAGCGAGCTGGCGGCCCAGCTGTCCACCCCGGTCCGCAATTTCATGGCGACCGAGGCGGGCAGCGCGGGCCTGCTCCTGGTGGCTGTGGCGGTGGCCCTGATCTGGGCGAACTCGTCCTGGTCGGATGCGTACACCTCCCTCTGGCACACCGACCTCTCCCTCTCCCTCGGCAACGCCGAGCTGTCGATGAGCCTGGAGCACTGGGTCAACGACGGGCTGATGGCCCTGTTCTTCTTCGTCATCGGCCTCGAGGTCCGCTACGAGGTCTCCGTGGGCGAGCTGAACAGCCGCAGCCGGATCATGATCCCGGCCCTCGCCGGGATCGGCGGCATGGCCGTGCCCATCCTGCTGTACCTGGCGATCGCGCCCGGGGGCGAAGCCGCCGGGGGCTGGGGTGTCGTCATCGGCACCGACACCGCGTTCATGCTGGGCGCGCTCGCCGTGGTGGGCCCGCGGTTCGTCACGCAACTGCGCGTCTTCCTGCTGGCCATCACCGTCATCGACGACATCGTGGCCGTCACCGTGATCGGCGTGGTCTACTCCGGCAGCATCAGCGTGCCGGCGCTGATCGTCGCGCTCGTCCTGGGCGTGGTCCTGGCCGCGCTGACCCGCTTCGGCGTCTGGCATGCGGCCCCGTACGTCCTGATCGTCCTCGTGATGTGGCTCGCCACCCTCGATGCCGGCCTCCACGCCTCCATCGCCGGCATGCTCGGCGGTCTCCTCATCCCCGCCCGGAGCCCGTCGCGGGAAGGGGTGGAGCAGGCCGCGCGGCTCTTCCGCGCCTTCCGCCAGTCACCCCTCGCGGGCGTCGGCAAGACGGCACGCAAGGGGCTCCAGCAGGCCGTCTCCGTCAACGAGCGGCTCCAGACGGTCCTCCACCCGTGGTCCAGCTACGTCATCGTCCCGGTGTTCGCGCTGGCCAACGCCGGTGTCGACCTGCGCAACGGCGTCCTGACCAACGCCCTGACGTCCGCCGTCACCTGGGCCGTGGTCGTCGGTCTCGTCGTCGGCAAGCTCCTCGGCATCTGGGGCGGCGCCCGGCTCGGCACCTGGGCCGGCCTCGGGAAGCTCCCGACGGGGGTGGGGCCGGGCCATGTCCTGGGCGGCGGCGTGCTGTCCGGGATCGGGTTCACCGTCTCCCTGCTGATCGTCGGACTCGCCTTCGACGACCCGGCCATCCGCGCCGAGGCGACCGTCGGTGTCCTGCTCGCGGCCGTGTTCTCCACCGTCCTCGGCTGGCTGGTGTTCCATCTGGCCGCCGTCCTGCGCGGCGAGACGGACGCGGACCTGCCCCGCTACCTGGACCGCCCGGTCGACCCGGAGACGGACCACATCCTCGGCCCCCCGGACGCACCCCTCACCCTGGTGGAGTACGGCGACTTCGAGTGCCCCTTCTGCGCCCGCGCCACCGGCGTCACCGCGGAACTGCGGCAGCGTTTCGGCGACCGGTTCCGCTACGTCTTCCGGCACCTGCCGCTGCCCGACGTGCACCCGCACGCCGAACTCGCCGCACGGGCGGCCGTCGCCGCCGGCTACCAGGACCGCTTCTGGGACATGCACAAGATGCTCTACGAGCACCAGGACGAGCTCGAGTACGAGGACACCATCGGCTACGCCGCCGACCTCGGACTCGACGTCGAGAAGTTCCTCCGCGACCTCGAGGACGAGAAGACGGCCGCCCGGGTCCGGGCGGACGCCGCCAGCGCCGAGGCCAGCGGTGCCCGCGGCGCGCCGACGTTCTTCATCGGCAACCGCCGGCACACCGGCCCGTACGACGCGGTGACGCTCGCCCACGAGCTGGAGGAGTTCGCCCAGGCGTCCGGCGCGCAGGCGCCCACGAAGTAACCGGACCGTCCGCCGTCGACGGGTGGGCCGGGGCCGAGCCGGCCCCGGCCCACCCGCTCCGGTCAGTCGAACCAACGATCCCGGGCCGGCCCCCACCCCGACCCTGGACGAATCCTCCAGCAGCGCCGCGACCTCGAACCGACGCGGCCACTCCCGGGCCCACCCGCTTCGGTCAGTCGAACCAACGGTCCCGGGCCAGCTCCCCGGTCCTGGACGAATCCTCCAGCAGCGCCGCGACCTCGAACCGACGCGGCCACTCCCCGGCCGCCCAGGCCAGCCCGGCGGCGACCCCCTCCAGGGTGGCCGCGTGCAGCACGCCGTCGCGGGTCAGCCGCCAGTCGATCTCCACACCGTCCACGACGAGTTCCTCGTGCTCGACGTACGTGGCGGGGGTGTCCGCCCCGAGCAGCATCCGCACCGACTCCGGTACGTCGTGTTCGGTGCCCTCGGTGTCGACCTCCCCCGTGACGGATTCGCTCAGCCGCCGCACCTGGAACAGTTCGGCCAGCTCGGCGGCGCGCGCGGGGCGGACGGGCAGCAGGGCCACGCCCTCGGTGAACGGCAGCAGGTCGGGCGAGTCGACGACCACCGCGTCGGCGGCGTCGACCACCTCGACCCGGCCGTCGATCACCGCGCGCAGCTCGTCCGGCAGGGTCACCCGCTCCGGGTCCAGGTCGGCCAGCGCCCCGTAGAGGGCGTGCAACTGGCCGGAGGTGACCTCACGGTCGGGGTCGGCGAGGCGGTCGAGGAGTTCGGCGGCGCCGCCCGGTTCGTCGAGCAGCGCGGACACGGACGTACGGACGCCGAGGGCCCGCAGCACCTGCTCGTCCTCGAAGCCGGTGGCGTCGGCCTCGTCGTACAGGCCGCGCAGCAGCGGGTCGCTCCCGGCGGCGCGCAGACCGGCCGGGCGGCGGCCGCCGAGCACCGGGTGCCCGCGCAGCCACCACGCGGTGTAGGGGCGTACGACCTCGTGGGTGCCGTCCGGCAGCAGGACGCGGACCGGCTGGGTGAGCGCGTCGCGCAGCGGCGGGCGGGCGAGCAGGGCGAGGGCGCGGGGCCACTGGTCGTCGTCCACGAGGTCGAGGTCGCGGACGGCGACGAGTTCGGTGGCGACGGGCGGCACCGGGCTGTCGGGGAAACGGTCGAGGACGTCCTCGCTCCACACGTCCACCGCGTCCAGCAGACCCACGTCGTCGGGCTCGGCGAAGTCCCCTTCGCGGGGCTCGAGTTCGTCCGGGTCGAGGACGACGTCGGTGGCGCGGACGAGGACGAAGTCGACCAGCACGCCGCAGGCGGCCAGCGGGGCCTCGCCCCACTTCCGTGCCAGCTCGGCGTCCACGGCGGCGAGTTCGTCCTCGCGCATGACCTGGGCGAAGGGGCCGCCGGGGAAGACCAGTTCACAGGCCGGGGAGAGTTCGCCGTCCTCGTCGGGCAGCGCGAGGGCGCCCAGCCACGGCTCATCACCGGGTTCGAGATCCGCGTCGCGCACCAGTCCGAGCACGGTGTCGGCGAGTTCTTCGGCGTCGGGCGCCTCGTCCTCCCAGTTCAGGGGCCCCTCGTCGTCCAAGGAGGCGGCGACGGCGGCCCGCACCTGCGGGGTGGTGAGCACCGCGCGCGGAGTCGCCGGGAGGGCGCCGAGCTTCTCCAGCAGGGGGTGCGCGGCGTCCGGGTGGGCGACCTTGAGGCCGAGCCGGGCCAGCGTCGCGGGGTCGATCCGGACGGCCTCGGCACCGGGCAGCAGCACCTGCCGGGGTCCGGTGGCGGTGCGCCCGTCGGCCAAGGGCACCGGCAGCCCGGAGAGCCGGTCCGGGTCGACGCCGGCGAGGCTCTCGTACAGCCGCCGCCACCAGTCGGGCGACTTCTCCAGCCCGGCCAGCCGGTCGATCGCGTCGGCCAGCGAAAGGCGGGCCACGCCGAGCGTGCGCAGTTCGGCCCGCCGTTCGAGCCCGGCGGGCAGGAGGGTGGGCAGCACCTCAGAGAGCACCCGGACCGTGTCCGCCCCGGCGCCCTCGACGACCTCGGCGTCCCGGGGCCGCAGCGACTCGGGCAGATCGGATTCCGTGCCCTCCTCGTCCCCCTCGTCCCGCCCGCCCCGCTCGACGGCGGGCGGCAGGAACGAGGTCCGCGGAAGCCGCCCGAGAACGGCCTGTCGCAACGCGCCGTCCAGCTCGCCCCGGCCGAGCGGACCGGGCACGAGGCCGATGATCCCGGCGGTCACCGGACGCCAGTCGGCGAGAAGCTCGGTGTAGGCGTCGGCGGCGCGCTCCACCAGGAAGTCGGTGAGCGGCCCGGGGGCGGTGTGCCGGCGGGTGGAGTCCAGCGGGAAGGAGGCGATGAGCAGGGCCGGGACGCCCAACGGCTCCTCGCTCGGCGTCGGCGCGTGCACGACCGGGCTGGTGCGGGGCCGGGCAGGGGTGCCGTCGGAGTCCACCGGCACGGCCCACGTCACCGACCAGTGCGGGCGCAGCCGCTCCTCGATCGGCCGGTCGGCGAGCAGGTCCGCGGTGAGCGGCCCGTGCGCGGCGACGGTACGCCAGCGGGTGGTGCCGTCCCGCGAGTCCTCGATCACGGTGAGCGCGCCGTCGCTGCCGCGCCGCACGGTGCGGGGCGGGGCGTCGCCGATCTCGACGACGACCTCCTCCAGACCGGGCAGCGCGAGCAGCAGAGCGTCGTCGACGGCGTGCAGCAGCCGCTCGGCCAGATCGGCGGCGGCCGTGTCGCGCAGCGGCAGGATGACGGCGGTGTCGTACGGCTCGGGGGCGGTGCCCTCGGCGGTGAACGGGAGACGCAGCAGCGGCACGTGTCCGTCACGCCGGCGGATCTCCTCCCCCAGCCCGGCACTGCCCCCGGCGCTCTCCTCGGCCAGCCCGCGCGCCTCGGCGAGCGACCAGCGCACCCCGCCGTGCCGGCCGACGACGGCGGGCTCGTCGGTGACGGCGAGGACGGCGGCGAAACCGACCCCGAACCGCCCCACGGCCCGGTCGGGAGTGTCCCGCTTGGCGGAGGCCCGCAGCGTGGACAGCGACTCGACCCCGGCCGCGTCCAGCGGGGCACCGGTGTTGGCGGCGACGAGCACCCCGTCACGCAACGTGAGCCGGAGCCGCCCCGGCGCCCCCGCGCGGGCCGCGGCGTCGGCCGCGTTCTGCGCCAGCTCGACGACGAGACGGTCCCGGTATCCGCCGAGGACGAGGTCCTCCTCGGCGTTGGCATCCTCACGGAACCGTGCGGGACCGGCGGCCCAGGCATCCAGCACCCCGCGCCGCAGCCGCGCCGTACCGAACGGGTCCGCGCCCTCGGCAGCGGGCCGTACGAACATGCTCACGGTCACTCTCCTCATTGCCCCTGATAGGCGTGAGGTCGAAGGTACCGCGCCACCCGCCTCCGGCGAGAAGAGCATGCTCACCACCGGCCCCGTACCGGCGATGGCGCTGCTGCGGGAACCAGGCCGACGTCCTGAACCCGTGGCCCCGACGTGGTGGGGCCGGAGGCGGATACCTTGCTGAAAAGCGTGAGCAGTCGGCGACCAAGTGACACTTGAGTGCTCAAACGAGCACCATCAGAACAGTGACAATCAAAGTGCTCACGCTTTTGGGACGATGTGTCACGCCCGGAGCGCGGGCACCCGGCCCGGCACCGCACACGGCGAGGCCGCTCCCCTCCAGCCGGTCACAGAAAAGCGCCCGCACGATCACCTCACCAGCCCCGACACGGCTGAACACCCCGTCACCATCGCGCCGGCAACCAGGACAACACTGGACAGCCCTCGGGCATCGACCGTAAGCATTCGCTGGATGGCTCACAGCGGGCCGCCCGGTACTTCACTGTGGGTGACGTGCAAGGACAAGCAGCCACCACTCGCAGCGCGCACCCTTCCTCCTCTCTCTCGCCCACCAAGGCCCACGGTTCGGAAGGGACGGCGTGGGGGCACTGCCGACGGGTCCGGTGGTCATCGTGGATTCCCCGGACGCCGAGGAACCCGACCAGTTGGCCCGTCTGCTGCTGGAGTAGCAGGCGGACCGGACAGGGCACTCAGCCCTCGGACGCGTACGGGACGAAACTCGCCCACGCGTCCGGGGCGAAGGTGAGGCGGGGGCCCGCGGTGTCCTTGGAGTCGCGGACGTGGATGGTGCCGGGGCCGGTGGCGATCTCGACACAGGACTCGCCGTTGGTGCCACCGCTGTGGCCACTCTTGAACCACGCCGGTTCGAAGGTGTCCCCGGCGGAAGCCTTGCGCATCATGTCTCTCCCAGCAGTTCCTCGATGAAGGCGAACGACTCCCGAGGCGGGAGGGCCTGCGCTCGGATGGTGCCGTATTGCAGCTCCAGGATGCGGAGCTGCTCGGGGTCGGAGACCGGCCGCCCATCGAACAGGCCGTCTGCACGCCCTACTGCCGTGCCATCCGGGAACTTCAGCAGCTCGATCCTGCCGTCCAAGCCGGGGTGTGCTTCTGTGTTCGTCGGCATGACTCGAAGTGCGACGTGGTTCAACCGCCCCACCTCCAGCAGGTGTTCGAGTTGCCGTCGCCACACCATTGTGTCCGCGATCTGTCGACGCAGCGGTGCCTCTTCCACCACGAAGTGGAGGGAAGGAGCAGGGTCTCGTTCGACGACCGACTGCCTGGCCGACCGAGCAGCCACCATGCGTTCCACATCGTCAGGTGAGTACGGCGGTTGTGCCGCCTTGATCAGGGTCCGTACGTGTTCCGGCGTCTGCAACAGCCCCGGGATGATGTTGCACTCGTACACCCCGATCTCGACCGCCCTGCCCTCCGGCTTCCCCAGCTCCCGCACCTTCCTCGGGTACCGGACCTTCTTCACGTCCTCCCAGGCCGCCGAGATGAGCCCGCCCGCGTCCAGGACCTCGTCGCCCTTGTCCAGGAACTCCTGGCGAGGGATCCGCTTGCCGCCCTCGATCTTGTAGACCATGCCCTCGCCGTACCCGAGCACCCTCCCGAACTCGACGGCCCGCATCCCCACCGCCTCGCGCCGCAGCTTCAACCGCCGTCCGACGGTCGTGATGACCGCGGCGCCCCCTCGGCGCCCGGATCGACCTCCCAACCCGGTTCGTCCGCCTCGCCCTTGAGCCGACCCGCCTCCGCCTCGACCGCCGTCATGCCGCACCTCTCCCTCGAAACCGTCCGTGACGCACCTGGGGAGCCTTACCCGTACCAACCGTCGGCACAGCCTCGACAGCACCGGACAACCACCGGACAGTGACCGCATCCACACACTGGGTCACCCCTCACGGTACGCAGATACCGCCACCCTGAGTGACGTGAACCAGAAAACCGTCGAACCCGCGATCCCCGTCCACAACTTCAGCGTGCAGGTCTCCCCCACACCTCGCGGTGCCCGCCTCGCCGCCTGCTCGGAGCGGAACAACTCCGCTCCTGGGGACTACCGCTGGATCCCGCCCGCCAGATCATCGCGGAGCCGGCCGTCAACCTGCTCGAGCCGGGCGAAGAGGCCGAGCCGGGTCCACTCGTCGCGGCGGTGGCGGATGGTGGTCGCCGAGCAGGTCGTGTCGGCGATCGCCTGATAGGAGCAGCCGAACCGCAGGAGTTGCAGCAGCTTGTCGAAGATGATCCGGTCGCTGATGCGGGGCCGGTGGCAACCCAGTGGGTGGGACGGATCGACCGTCGGGTGCTCGGGCAGCAGGGCAGCGAATTGGTCCCGGAGCGGGTCGGTCAGCCATGACGGCAGCACGGGCACAGGTTCCCCCAGTGATCACAGAGCGTCACAGTTCCATGATCACGGAGACCTGTGCCCGCCTCGCTGCCCGGGTACCCCGCCCCGCCTCTCTGCGCGGGCTCCAAGGAGGCTCACCCCACGCCCGAGCGGGCACCGGACGCTCCGCGGGCCGCTCTCTCCGTCGTCACCTCCGGGCGACTGACGGAGAGGCAGCGGATGAAGGACGTTGCCTTCGCCGAGGCCGTCGAGGGGCGATCCCCGCGGGGGGACTCCCCCTACGAGTGCCCCAGTTCCGCCGATGCCTCGTCCTCCGTCGCCGGGACCGAACCGGAGTCCGGGGCCGGCCGCAGCGGGAACGGGTCGACGCGGGTCTCGTCGATGACCGGGGCCGGGGGCTGGGGCGGCTTCGGCATGACGGCGGCCTCGGAGTGGCCGCCGCAGCCGTAGGAGAGGGAGACCACGCGGCCGTCGGCCGGGGCGAACTCGTTGGCGCAGACACCGAAGGCCTGGCCCAGGGAGCCGCCGATGGGGGCGAGGAAGCCGCAGCTCACACAGTGCGCGGGGGCGGCCTGCGCCATCGGGGTCTTGGCGCCGAACGCCTCCTCCCAGCGGTCGGCGGCGATGTGCAGGCCGTAGCGGGACAGGACGCGGGCGCGGCGCATGCCGAGTTCCTCGGCGACCGACGCGATCGAGCCGCGGGCGGGTGCGATCGTCAGGTCGGCCGGGGCGACCCCGGCGACCTCGGCGTCCTCCGCCTCGGCCAGCTCGGCGAGTTCCCCGGTGACCGAGGCGACCGTGGAGTTCGGGGCCGGCTCGTCCTCGCCGGAGTAGCCGGGCTCCAGGCGCAGGTCCTCGGCGTCGGTGGGCAGCAGGTCGCCGGGGCCCATGTCGCCGGGGCGCAGCCGCTCGCTCCACGGCACCCACTCCGGTGCGAGCAGCGCGTCGGGGCCGGGCAGCAGGACCGCCTCGTCCACCGTGACGATCTTGGCGCGGGAGGCGCGGGTGACCGTGACGGCCCAGCGCCAGCCGCGGTAGCCGAACTCACGGCATGCGAAGAAGTGGGTGACGACCCGGTCGCCCTCGGACAGGAGTCCCTCGTGCTCTCCGACGACCCCGGGCGCGGCGGCCTCCTCGGCGGCGGCACGGGCGAGGTCGACCGCCTCGGCGCACAGACGGTCGGGGGTGCGGCTTCGCGTTGTCGCTGCGCTCACAGGTATCGCTTCTCTCCTACGCCGTCTCACGGGTGCGCCACTCCCAGCGCGGGGGCGAACGGAGCGGACCGGAGGACCGCGTCGACGTCCGCGCCGATTCGTGCTCGGGCGCGCCTCCATCCATTCTGCGGGATGGCTGAGATATGCACGCTACCTTCTCGCGTGCGTATGGCCTACACCGACGGTAGTTCTCGGGCCACCGCGTGCCGGAATCCGCCCGGTCCACGTCACCTCGCAACAGCCGTCACACCCGTACCGCACCGGTGTGCCGGGTACCCGGCAGGGCGGTCGGCAGTCACCGTACCGGTGCGGTGTTCCGCCGGACAGCGGCACGCGTCGGTGCCGTCGCCACCGTTGGGGCACTACGTACCGCCATATCGGGGCACTATGAACGTCGTGGCTACCGCGAGGACACCCCAGGGCGTCACCGGGACCGGTGGTGCGAACGGGGTCAAGGTGAAGGGCCCGAAAAAGGGCCGACGCGTCGGGACGGGCCGGACGGGCAGTCCGCTCCGTGCGCTCGGGCGCGGCCTGCGCCTGCCGGTGACCGGGACCGCGCGCGGAATCCGCCGGGCCACCCACGCGCAAGGCGCCGGCGAGTCCGGGCTCGGCAAACTGATCGAACTGCACGGGGTGAACGGCGCCGGCGACGTCATGATCACCGTCGCGCTCGCGTCCACCGTCTTCTTCTCCGTGCCGACGGACGAGGCCCGCGGCCGGGTCGCCCTCTACCTCGCCATCACGATGGCCCCGTTCACGCTCCTGGCCCCGGTGGTCGGCCCGCTCCTCGACCGCCTCCCGCACGGTCGCCGGGCCGCGATGGCGGGCGCGATGCTCGCCCGCGCGATCCTCGCCCTGGTGCTGTCCGGGGCCGTCGTCACCGGCAGCATCCAGCTGTATCCGGCCGCCCTCGGCGTGCTGGTCTCCTCGAAGGCGTACGGGGTGGTCAGAAGCGCCGTCGTGCCCCGGCTGCTGCCACCCGCGTTCTCCCTGGTGAAGGCCAACTCGCGGGTCACCCTCGGCGGGCTGCTGGCCACCGGCATCGCGGCCCCGATCGGCGCGGGACTCCACCAGATCGGGCCGCGCTGGCCGCTGTACGGGGCATTCGTCCTGTTCGTGACGGGGACGGTGCTGTCGTTCACGCTGCCGTCGAAGGTGGACTCCGCGAAGGGTGAGGCCACGGCGCTGCTCGCGGCGGACGAGACGCATCTGCACGGCCCGCACCTCAAGCCGGTCAAGCGGCCCGGCCTGCGCACGGTCGGCCCGGCCGTCACCCACGCGCTGGCCGCCAACGCGTCCATCCGCTGTCTGACCGGATTCCTGATCTTCTTCCTCGCGTTCCTGCTGCGCGGGCATCCGATGACCGGGCAGAGCGCCGCCGTGTCCCTGGGCATAGTGGGTGTGGCGGCGGGCATGGGCAACGCGCTCGGTACGGCCGTCGGGGCGTCGCTGAGATCCCGGGCGCCGGAGATCATCATCGTGGCGGTGGTCGCCTGTGTGGCCGCCACGGCGATCACCGCGGCGGCGCTGTTCGGGGCGGTCGTGATCGCCTGTCTGGCCGCGGTCGCCGGGTTCGCGCAGGCGCTGGCCAAACTGTCCCTGGACGCGCTGATCCAGCGGGACGTGCCCGAAACGGTCCGTACGTCGGCGTTCGCGCGCTCCGAGACCCTGCTCCAGGTGTCGTGGGTGCTCGGCGGGGCGATCGGCATCGCGATGCCGCTGATCGGGTCGCTGGGCCTGGCGGTGGGCGCCGCGATCGTCGCCACGGGCTGGCTGACCACCGTGCGCGGCCTGATCGGCTCGGCCCGGCAGGGAAGAGGCGCCGGGCGCGCTCGCGTGGCGTGAGCCCGTCCGCCGTACGGCGGAGTGTTCCGTACGGCGGAGTGTTCCGTGCGGCGGAGTGTTCCGTGCGGCGGAGTGTTCCGTGCGGCGTCCGCGCGCGAGTGGCGTAACGCTCCGGCCACGCCGTACCCCCACGTGGGGAGCGGGCGGGGCGCGCCCGATAGCCTTCCGTCCATGACCACGTTGCCTCGCGGCGCAGCCGCTCCGAGTGCCCGCGCCGTGCGACGCCGCCGCGCCGTCGCCACCGTCGGCGCCGTATCCGCCGGACTGCTCGTCCTGTCGGCCTGCAACAAGCCGACGGCGATCTCCACCCTCACCGTCGGCAGCTCCTCGGTGAACTCCGAGGCGACCTGCGGTGGCCACGGCGAGGCGCTGAAGGCCGCCGAGGTCACCAAGTGCCTGCAGGACAAGGGCGTCAAGGAGATCACGGTCGACCCGGACGAGACCGTGCGCTTCGGCGTCGACCCGGAGATCGCCGACAAGGGCTGGACGATCCTGATGAACGGCCAGCCGCTGACCGACTCCAGCACCAAGACGTACCGCACCATCCCCGGCAGCGTGTTCTTCAACGCCCAGTACGGCGCCCGGGGCAACTCGACCCTGGTGTCGGTCAAGGAGGGCGAGAGCAACGCCACGGGCCTGTGGAACTTCCGGCTGAAGAAGGACGCCTGATCAACCCGAGGAGCGGCTCGAGCGGCCCCGGTACCTCCGCCGGCCCCGCGTACCCCGCCCGTACGGGGCTGAGGGCCCGGGGCGGCATCCTCGTGGCCACCGCGGTCCCCGCCGAGCGGGACGCGGTGGCCAGGGCGTTCCCGGGGGCCTCGCACGAGGTCGCCCTGCCGGGAGTGACCGTGGTCGAGATCGCCGACGGTCCCGACGTGCTCGCCGCCGGTGTCGGTCCGGCCCTCGCCGCCGCCTCCACGGCCACCGCCCTGACCGCCGCCGCCCTGACCGGCCGCTCCTACGACCTCGTCGTCTCGGCCGGGATCGCCGGCGGTTTCGCGCCCCACGCGCCCGTCGGCTCGCTCGTCGTCGCCGACGAGATCACCGCTGCCGACCTGGGCGCCGGGACGGCGGACGGTTTCCTGCCGGTGACCGCCCTCGGCTTCGGCACCGTCACCCACCTGCCCCCCACCGCCCTGGTCCGGGACGCGGCCGCCGCGACCGGCGCGCTCACCGGCGCCGTCCTCACCGTGTCGACGGTGACCGGCACCGCGGCCCGCGCCGCGCACCTCGGCGACCTGCACCCCCGCGCGCTCGCCGAGGCCATGGAGGGCTTCGGGGTCGCCGAGGCCGCCGCCGCGCACGGTGTGCCCGTGCTGGAGATCCGGGCGGTGTCGAACCCCGTCGGCCCGCGCGACCGCGATGCGTGGCGCATCGGCGACGCCCTGACGGCCCTCACCGAGGGCTTCGGGAAGCTCGCGCCCGTCCTGGAGAGTTGGAACCGGCATGACCAGTGAATCCCGTAAGCCCCACGAGCCCCACGAGCCCAGCCAGTCCGGCGGGGACGGCGAGTACGGCGAGTACGGCGAGCAGCAGTCCGCGACCGGTGATCGGCCGCTGGGCATCGCGTACTCCCCCTGCCCGAACGACACCTTCGTCTTCGACGCCCTCGCGCACGGCCGTGTCCCCGGCGCGCCCGCCCTCGACGTCACCTTCGCCGACATCGACATCACCAACGGCATGGCCGAGCGCGGCGAGTTCGACGTGCTGAAGGTGTCGTACGCGGCCCTCCCCTACGTCCTCGACGAGTACGCCCTGCTGCCCTGCGGAGGCGCGCTCGGCCGCGGCTGCGGCCCGCTGGTGCTGACGCGGGGCGAGGGGCGTGAGGGTACCTCCCCGCTCGAGCGGGGCCGAGAGCCCGGGGGACTGAGCGGCGGTACGGTCGCGGTGCCGAGCGAGAAGTCGACGGCGTACCTGCTCTTCCGCCTCTGGGCGGCGGACACCCTGCCCGGCGGGATCGGCGAGATCGTCGTCATGCCGTTCCACGAGATCATGCCGGCCGTGCGGGACGGGAAGGTCGACGCGGGACTCGTGATCCACGAGGCGCGCTTCACGTATCAGAACTACGGGCTGCACCGGCTCGCCGACATGGGCGAGCACTGGGAGCGGACCACCGGGCTGCCGATCCCGCTCGGCGCGATCATCGCCAAGCGGTCCCTCGGCCCGAAGACCCTGACCCTGCTCGCCGACGCGGTCCGCACCTCCGTACGGGCCGCCTGGGACGACCCCGAGGCGGCGCGTCCGTACGTCATGGAGCACGCCCAGGAGATGGACCCGGCCGTCGCCGACCAGCACATCGGGCTGTACGTCAACGAGTTCACCGCCGACCTCGGCGAGGACGGCTACGCGGCGGTACGGGGCCTGTTGACGCGCGCGGCGGCCGAGGGACTGGTACCGCCCCTCGGCCCGGACGCGCTGCGGTTCCCGTGACGGGGTGCTCTCACACGTCCAACTGGTCGGCGACGGCGCGCAGAAGGCCGGCGATCTGCTTCCCGGAGGCGCGCTCCGGGTAGCGGCCCTTCTCCAGCATCGGCGTGATGTTCTCCAGCAGGGTCGTCAGGTCCTGGACGATGGAGGCCAGCTCGTCGGGCTTCTTGCGCTGGGCCGCCGCGACCGACGGGGTCGGGTCGATGACGGTCAGGGACAGGGCCTGATCACCGCGCTGCCCGGCGACCACGCCGAACTCGACGCGCTGGCCCGGCTTCAGCGTCTCGAGTCCGGCGGGGAGGACCGAGGAATGGACGAAGACGTCGCCGCCGTCGTCGCGGGAGAGAAAGCCGAAGCCCTTCTCATTGTTGAACCACTTGACTTTGCCGGTAGGCACGTCTGTCCTCGTCCTCGTACTCGTCGGAAAACTGCTTCTGAAAACGGCTCTTGATAGCGCTCGGGCGGGTCCCGGTGACCCGCCGTCACCAAGGCTAGTGGTCTTCGAGCAGGTGACAAGACTGTCGCCGGGTTGTTCCCTCGGGCCAGGAACTACCCTGGTCGGGTGGCTGACAAAACCCAAGCGAATTCCCCGGCTCCCGGAGACGGTCTGGTCCGTGCCGGCGGCATCGTGTTCATCATCGGAGCTGTGGCCACTCTGGTCACGGTGGCCCCGTTGTTCCTCGGAATCGAGGCGTTTCCGACGTACATGTTCGTACTGAGCATGCTCATGGGCGTCGGATTCCTGATGGCCGGCGCGGGCGTGCTGCGCTCGGCCGCGGCGGGACGCCGTCGGGCGCGTACCGCCGGGGAGTGACCCGGCTTGCCCCCGTCGGCCTAGTCGTTCACGTAGCCCGAGAGCCAGCGGGGGAATTCCGTCAGGTCGGCGAGGACCACGTCCGCGCCCGCCTCCCGCAGCTCCGCGGGGTCGCAGGGGCCGGTGGCGACGGCGACGGACAGCGCGTCGGCGGTCCGCGCGCCGCGTACGTCGCCCACGTGGTCGCCGACGTACACGCCCGCGCCGTGCTCGCGCAGCGCCAGCGCCTTCTGCTCGGCCCACAGGTCGCCGATCACGGCGTCCGGTTCGATACCGAGGTGGGCCAGGTGCAGCTTGGCGTTCGGCTCGTACTTCGCGGTGACGACGATGGCGCGCCCGCCCGCCTCGCGTACGGCGGACATGGCCTCGCGGGCGCCGGGCAGCGCGGGCGTGGCGGCGATGGCGAACGTCGGGTACATCGCCCGGTACAGGTCGGCCACCTCGTCGATCCGCTCGGCCGGGAACCAGTTGGCCAGCTCGTCCGCGAGGGGCGGCCCCAGCCGGGTGACGGCGAGATCGGCGTCGATGTACGTCCCGGTCCGCTCGGAGAGTGCCTGGTAGCAGGCGCGGATGCCGGGCCGGGAGTCTATGAGCGTCATGTCGAGGTCGAAGCCGACGGTGGGCGCAAGCGTGGTCGTGGAGGCCATACCCGCCATTGTGCCCAGTGCACGCAAACAACAGGCCGCGGGCGTACGCGCCCCTCAGCGGGGCCGCTGGGAACGCCAGGTCAGGAACAGGGCCGAGGCGACGGCCGCGGCCCGGACCACCCAGGGCCAGGTCTCGGAAACGGCGTCGTTCATGGTGCCGTCGGCGACGGGGGCGCCCCAGCGCCCCTCGGTCCTGCCCCAGAGCCAGACGGCTCCGCCCGCGAGCGCGAGACCGGGCAGGACGACGACCGCCCACTTGATCTCGGCCTGGGTGAGGCGGCGGGAGGCGTAGACGATGACCCAGCCGAGGAGCAGGGCGAACCAGTTGCCGAGCACGGCGCCCACGACCAGCAGGCCCGCGGCGACCAGGAGCAGGGGGTTGCTCCAGCCGCCGGACGGCAGGCGTGGGAGCAGGCGCCGGGAAGCGGAGCCGCTCTTCCCGGCCCCGGCCTCGACGGCGGCGGGGGCCCCTTCGGCCTGCGGGGCGGTTCGCGCACCGGGTACGGACGCCCCGGGTGCCTTCCCGCCCGGCCCGCCGGCGCCCTCGGCGTCCTTCGCTTCCTTGGACGGCGGGGCCTTGAGCAGTTCGGGGATCTCCACGCCGCCGATGAAGCCGGGCACCGAGTCGCCGACGCCGAAGGGGCTGCTGTCCACCCGCCACCAGTCGGGCTGGTCGGCGCTGTCGCCGAGTTCGTCCGTACCGGCCTGGTGCGGTGCGGACGGTCCGTCGGGGGCGGAGGGTGCGGCAGGGGTGGCGTTCGGGTCCCCGGCCTGGCGGGGGCGGGGGACGACGCGGCGCAGGACGTTCTTCGCCCGCTGGGCGCGGTCGCCGGCCCGCTGGGCGGGGACGGCGGCGGTCGCGGGCCCGGGTTTGCCCAGGGTGGCGCCCCCGTCCTCCTCCGCCCCCCAAGCCATCCCCTCGGTGCCGAAGGAGCCGGAAGTGCCGGTGGAGCCGGAGGTGCCGGAGGAGGCCGCCGTCACGATCTCGTCCGGGGTGCCCATGCGGGAGATGATGCGGCGCACGGCGGCCGGGGAATCGACGACGGTCTTCGCCCGGCGCCGGTCGATCTCGTCCCGCAGCCGGGCGACCAGACGCATACGGGTCGCCGACGGCAGCTGCCGCTGCTGGGCCACGTCGCCGACGCGGCTCAGATACTCGTAGACGACCTGGTCACTCTCGATACCCACGAAGTCCCCTCCGGGGCGGATGCGTTGGCGGACGACGTCGGACGACGGTACCGCGACTGCGGCCGCCCGGCCCAACTCCACGCACCCCACCGGAGCACCCACCCGCTACGGTGATGCGGATGAGCACCGAGGAGAAGCCCGCGGCGGCCCCCCGATCCCTCGCGGAGGCGCTCCGGGGACGGGACGACGCCGAGCTTGCCGCGCTCCTGCGCAGCCGGCCGGATCTCGTCACGCCCGTGCCCGCCGACCTCACGCAGCTGGCCACCCGGGCCGGCACCCGCGCCTCGGTCGTCCGCGCCCTGGACCGGCTGGACCGGTTCACGCTGCAGACCGCGCAGGCGCTGGCCGTGGCGGCGGATCCGGCGCCGTACGACGAGCTGCTCGGGCTGCTGGCGGGCGACGAGGGCGACCGGGCGGTGTCCGCCGCGCTGCCGGGCGCCGTGCGGACGTTGCGCGAGCAGGCGCTGGTGTGGGGTGACGACGACCGGCTGCGGCTGGTCCGCACGGCCCGTGAGCTGCTCTCCCCTTCCCCGCAGCATCCCTCGCCCACGGGCCTCGGCCCGACCGTGCGGGAGGCGACGGCCGGGATGTCCCCGGGCCGGATCCAGGAGATCGTCACGACGGTGGGGCTGCCCTCCACGCACGACTCGGTCTCCGCCGTGGCGGAGCTGACCGGGCTGTTCACGGACCGGGAGCGGATGGCGGCACTGCTGGACGAGGTGCCGTTCGAGTCACTGGATGTGCTGGAGCGGCTGCTCTGGGGGCCGCCCTACGGTCAGGTCACCGCCGATCCGGCGACCCGGCTGCGCCGGCTGCTGGACCGGGGGCTGCTGTTGCCGATCGCGCCCGGGACGGTCGTCCTGCCGCGGGAGGTGGCGCTGCATCTGCGCGGCGGGCGGGCGCACCGGACGGTGGAGCCGGTGCCGCCGCCGGTCGAGGCCGCGGCCACGCACCGTCCACCGGTGGTGGACGCGACGGCGGCCGGGCAGGCGTACGCGGCGCTGGCGACCGTCGAGGAGCTGCTGAAGGACTGGGACGAGGGCGGTCCGGCGGTGCTGCGGTCCGGCGGGCTGAGCGTGCGGGACCTGAAGCGGACCGCCGTCGCCCTGGACGTGACCGAGCCGGTCGCCGCGTTCTGGGTCGAACTGGCCCATGTGGCCGGTCTGCTGGCCTCCGACGGTGGTGGGGGCACCTCCCACGCCCTTAAGGCAGTGGGGGACGACGAGCGGTACGCGGCGACCCCGGCGTACGACACCTGGCGGGAGCGGCCCGCCGCCGAGCGCTGGACGACGCTGGCCGCGGCGTGGCTGACGGCGACCCGGACGCCGGGACTGGTCGGAGGGCGGGACGCGAAGGACCACACCCTGTCGGCACTGGGTCCGGGGCTCGACCGGTCGGCGGCGCCCGAGGTGCGGCGCCGGGTGCTGGAGCTGCTCGCGGGGCTGCCGGAGGGGGCGGCGCCGGACGTCGGGTCGGTGACGGAGCGGCTGCGGTGGGAGCGGCCGCCGCGCTCGGCGGGCGGTGCCGCCGGTTCCGGTTCCACGGGCTCGGGCGGGGACGGAGGCGGGGGCGACGATCTGCGCTCGCGGCTCGCCCGGTGGACGCTGACCGAGGCCGAGATGCTGGGCGTCACCGGCCGCGGCGCGCTGTCCGCGCACGGCCGGGCCCTGCTCGNNCCCGAGCGGACGGACCGGGTGCCGGAGTCGACGGGGCCGGGCGACCGGCTCCCCGTCCACCACCGGCCGGCCGTCCCGCATCCGGGCTCCCCCGCCCCACCCTCTCCCGCCCTCACCCCCGCCGAGCAGGCCGCCGCGTCCGCCGTCGCCGCCCGGCTGCTCGCCCCGCAGCTGCCCGAGCCACTGGACCACGTCCTGCTCCAGGCCGACCTGACGGCGGTCGCGCCCGGCCCGCTCCAGCGGCCCCTCGCGGACATGCTGGGGGTGCTGGCGGACGTGGAGTCGAAGGGCGGGGCGACCGTCTACCGGTTCACGCCGGGCTCGGTACGCCGTGCCCTGGACGCCGGCCGGGCCGCCGCCGACCTGCACGCCTTCCTCGCCGCGCACTCCCGCACTCCGGTGCCGCAGCCACTGGCGTATCTGATCGACGACGTGGCCCGCAGGCACGGGCATCTGCGGGTGGGCGCGGCCTCCGCGTACGTACGCTGCGACGACGACGCGGTGCTGAACGAGATCCTCGCCGACAAGCGGGCCGTGGGACTGGGCCTGCGCAGGCTCGCGCCGACGGTGCTGGCCGCGCAGGCCGATCCGGCCGGCCTGCTGGAGGGGCTGCGCCGGATGGGGTTCGCGCCGGCCGCCGAGTCCGCCGAGGGCGATGTCCTGATCACCCGCGCCGACGCCCGTCGCACCCCGCCGCGCGCGGCACCCGAGCCGGTCCCGGAGGGGCCGCCGGTGCCCGACGACACGCTGCTCAGCGCGGCGATCCGCGCCGTCCGTGCCGGTGACCTCGCCTCGACCGCCCCGCGCAAGGCCAAGGCCGGGGAGGCGGACGGTGCCGGGGCGGGGAGCGGGGAGCTGCCGCGCACCGGGCCCGCCGAGACCCTCGCCACCCTGCAGGCCGCCGTCCTCACCGGCGAGACGCTGTGGATCGGCTACGTGAACGCGGAGGGCGCCGCCAGCCAGCGTGTCATCGCCCCGGTCCGCGTCGAGGGCGGCTTCGTCACGGCGTACGACCACACGGCCGACGAGGTGCGGACGTACCCGCTGCACCGGATCACCGGGGTCGCGGAACTGGCGGACGACGAGGGCTGAGCGGGCTCCGCCGTCCGGGTGGCCTTCCCGCGTACGCTGCACTCATGGTGCAGAGCACGGCGGCGGACGTCGACAGCTACCTCGCCGAGGTCCCGGAGGGGCGCAGGACCGCCCTGGCCGAGCTGCGGCGGTTGTGCAGGGCGGAGCTCGAGGGCTTCGCCGAGGTGATGGCGTACGGCATGCCCGCCTACGAGCGGAACGGCACGGCCGAGATCGCCTTCGCCTCGCAGAGGCAGTACGTCTCCTTCTACCTCCTGCGAAGCGACGTCCGCGCGGCCTTCGAGGACCGGCTGGCGGGGCACGACATGGGCAAGGGCTGTCTGCGGTTCCGCAAGCCGGAGCGCGGGGGGACCATCGACTTCGACCTGGTGCGTGATCTGCTGCGCGCCACGGCGTCCGGACCGGGCACGGTCTGCTGACGGGCACGGCCCCCTGCCGGGCGCGGCCCCCTGCCGGAGCGTCGTCCGCTGTCCTTGTGGCCGCCGTCACTCCGGCCCCCAGGGGACGGGCGATCAGGCAAACTGGACGTTTGGCCGTGCTGTGCCCGTGCCGGGTCCGTCGCAGAAAGGCAACCGCGCGTGAATGGTCCGCTCATCGTCCAGTCCGACAAGACGCTTCTCCTGGAAGTCGACCACGAACAGTCCGGTGAGTGCCGTCGTGCCATCGCGCCGTTCGCCGAGCTGGAGCGGGCGCCGGAACACATCCACACCTACCGGGTGACCCCGCTCGGCCTGTGGAACGCGCGGGCCGCCGGCCACGACGCCGAGCAGGTCGTGGACGCGCTGGTGAAGTACAGCCGCTACCCGGTGCCGCACGCGCTGCTCGTCGACATCGCCGAGACGATGGACCGCTACGGCCGGCTCAGCCTGCTCAAGCACCCGGCGCACGGTCTCGTCCTCACCAGCACCGACCGGCCCGTGCTGGAGGAGGTGCTGCGCTCCAAGCGGATCGCCCCGCTGGTGGGCGCCCGCCTCGACCCGGACACCGTCGCCGTGCACCCCTCGGAGCGCGGGCAGATCAAGCAGGTGCTGCTGAAGCTGGGCTGGCCGGCCGAGGATCTCGCCGGGTACGTGGACGGCGAGGCGCACGACATCGAGCTGCGCGAGGACGGGTGGACGCTGCGCCCGTACCAGAAGCAGGCCGTGGAGAACTTCTGGCACGGCGGCTCCGGCGTGGTCGTCCTGCCCTGCGGCGCGGGCAAGACGCTGGTCGGTGCCGGTTCGATGGCGCAGGCGAAGGCGACCACGCTGATCCTGGTCACCAACACCGTCTCGGCCCGCCAGTGGAAGCACGAGCTGGTGAAGCGGACCTCGCTGACCGAGGACGAGATCGGCGAGTACAGCGGGACGCGGAAGGAGATCCGGCCCGTCACCATCGCCACCTACCAGGTGCTGACGACCCGCCGGAAGGGCGTCTACCCGCACCTGGAGCTGTTCGACTCCCGGGACTGGGGCCTGATCCTGTACGACGAGGTGCATCTGCTGCCCGCGCCCGTCTTCAAGTTCACCGCGGACCTCCAGGCCCGGCGGCGGCTGGGCCTGACGGCGACGCTGGTGCGGGAGGACGGCCGCGAGTCGGACGTGTTCTCGCTGATCGGGCCGAAGCGGTTCGACGCGCCGTGGAAGGAGATCGAGGCGCAGGGTTACATCGCGCCCGCCGACTGCGTCGAGGTCCGGGTCAACCTCACCGACTCCGAGCGGATCGCGTACGCCACCGCGGAGACGGAGGAGAAGTACCGCTTCTGCGCGACGACCGCCACCAAGCGGAAGGTCACGGAGGCGATCGTCCGGCGGTTCGCGGGGCAGCAGATCCTCGTCATCGGGCAGTACATCGACCAGCTGGACGAGCTGGGCGAGCACCTGAACGCCCCCGTGATCAAGGGCGAGACGTCGAACGCCCAGCGGGAGAAGCTGTTCGACGCGTTCCGGGAGGGCGAGATCAGCGTCCTGGTCGTGTCCAAGGTCGCGAACTTCTCGATCGACCTGCCGGAGGCCACGGTCGCCATCCAGGTGTCGGGCACCTTCGGGTCCCGGCAGGAGGAGGCCCAGCGGCTGGGCCGGGTGCTGCGCCCCAAGGCGGACGGCCACAAGGCCCACTTCTACTCCGTCGTCGCCCGCGACACCATCGACCAGGACTTCGCGGCCCACCGCCAGCGGTTCCTGGCGGAGCAGGGATACGCGTACCGGATCGTGGACGCGGACGAACTCCTCACGGAGAGCTAGCGGGGTGCCGGGGGTGCGGTCCACTCCCGGGGAAGGCGGAACACCGGTGCCCACGGTGAAGAGCGGCGGCAGCAGCGTTCTCGCTGCCGCCGAGGCGCGCAGGGCCGACCACCGGGTCCTCCACGGAAGCACCCAGGACGTGAACCGGGCGCAGAAGGTGCAGAAGGTGAGGACGCCGCCGACGGGCAGCGACCGGAGGACCACGTCCAGGGTGGTCGTCAGCTTCTGCGGACAGTCGTCGGGCCCGCACCTGTCGGTCGCCATGACGGACATCGCGCCCAGCGGGAACGCCACGGGCAGCAGGAACACCAGAAGCACGATCGCGACGGTGGGCGCCGCCCGGGCCCGGCGGTCCCGGTCGGGCGGGTGGGGCACCGCCGGCAACAGGGGCGCGAGGTGGGCTCGGCTCATGACGCCGGTCGACCCGTGTGAGGGGTGCCCGGACACGGGGGCGCGTACTCAGCCGGTACCTGTCCGCGTACTCAGCCCGCGCGACCGCGGGCGGGGCGGATGGGCCGGGAGGCTCGGGCGGGCCGTCACCTCCGGCGGACGCCCGCCTCCTCGCCGTACTCGCCGAGGACGGTGACCGAGAAGAAGCTCTCGGCGAAGACCCGGACCGCGCGCAGGGCGTTGCCGATGCGGTGCGGGGAGTGAGGAACGGAGCCGGTGGCGGTGGCACCGCGGTGCGGGGCGCCCGGCCCACGGGCCTGATTGCCTGGGGTGAAGGTCGCTGTACTCATGTGTCCAGAGTGCGCCGGATCACCCGTTCGGAGCATCGGTCGCTGGGCTCACCTTCGGATCCCGTCACGTACGCCCTGAGATGCACGGTCTCCCCTGCGAGGAGTACCCACGCCCCGGAGAGCCCTGAGGGGCGCGGAACCCCGAAGCCCGGGACGGCGGAACGGCGGGACACATTAATCGTTCGTCCCCGGCGCGGGAGCCGACTAGAATCTCCCGCTCGCCCCGGCCACTGGAACGGAAGCCGTCCGGGGCCTTCCCGCCTCCCTCGCCGGAGTGCCACCGCCCGGACGGAAACCGGACGGTCCGCCATGCCGTGATCACGCGGCATCACCGCCCGCACCAGCCGGAGGCAGACCCGTGCCCGCGCACGTCCCCGAACCCACGCCCGCCACCACAACCGCGCCCGTCACCGGCGCCGGCGCCGGCGCCGGCACCAGCACCAGCACCAGCACCAGCACCGAAAGCGACGGCGGAGGCCCCCTGGCCCGCGAGCGCTCCCACCTCTCCGCGTCCCGTACCGCCCTGCGCGCGATGCGCGAGGACGTCGAGGCCCTCGACATCCGCGACGTCACCGCGAACTGGGTCAACGCGCAGATCCTGGAGCGGCAGATCGGGGACCGGATCAAGGCCCTGGCCGACCTCAGCGACACTCCGCTGTTCTTCGGTCGCCTCGACTACCTGCACGCCCCGGGCGCCGAGGAGGCGGAGGGGGCCGAGGGCGAGCGCCCGCAGCCGGAGGCCGCTTATCAGACACTGCACATCGGGCGCCGGCATGTGCACGACGCCGGCGGCGACCCGATGGTGATCGACTGGCGTGCGCCGGTCTCGCAGCCGTTCTACCGGGCGTCCAGGAAGGACCCGATGGACGTCGCGCTGCGCCGCCGTTTCGGCTACACCGGCGGGGACCTCACGGCGTACGAGGACGAGCACCTGTCCGACCCGGCGGCAGTGACATTCTCCGGCTCCGCCGGGGCCACCGTCACGAGCAGGCTGCTCCAGCGGGAGATCGAGCGCCCGCGCGTCGGTCCGATGCGGGACATCGTCGCCACGATCCAGCCCGAGCAGGACGAGATCGTACGGTCCGGCCTGTCGGGCAGTGTCTGTGTGCAGGGAGGCCCCGGTACCGGGAAGACGGCCGTCGGCCTGCACCGGGTCGCCTACCTGCTGTACGCCCACCGCGAGCGGCTGGCCCGCACGGGCACGCTGGTCGTCGGGCCGAACCGGTCCTTCCTGCACTACATCGAGCAGGTGCTGCCCGCGCTGGGCGAGCTGGCGGTCGGGCAGGCGACGGTGGACGACCTGGTGTCCCATGTCGAGGTGCGCGGGACGGACGACGCGCGGGCCGCGCTCGTCAAGGGCGACGCGAGGATGGCCGAGGTACTGCGCCGGGCCCTCTACGCGCACGTGAGCCCGCCCACCGAACCGGTCGTCGTCGTGCGCGGCTCGCGCCGCTGGCGGGTACCGGCGTACGAACTGGAGGAACTCGTCCGCCAGTTGCTCGACCGGGACATCCGCTACGGCGCCGCCCGCGAGGCCCTGCCGCAGCGCATCGCGCACGCCGTGCTGGTGCAGATGGAGCGGGCCGGGGAGGCACCGGACGACAGGGTGCAGGACGCGGTGGCCCGCAACAGCGCGGTGAAGGCGGCGGTGAAGGCCCTCTGGCCGGCCGTCGACCCGGCGAAGCTCGTCCTGCGGCTGCTGGCGGACCCGGAGTTCCTGGCCGAGCACGCGGCCGGACTGCTCGACGAGGACGAGCGGAAGGCGATCCTCTGGGCGAAGCCGGCACGGTCGGTGAAGTCCGCGAAGTGGTCGGCGGCGGACGCGGTACTGATCGACGAGGCCACCGACCTGATCCGGCGCACCCACTCCCTGGGGCACGTGGTGCTCGACGAGGCGCAGGACCTCTCCTCCATGCAGTACCGGGCGGTGGGCCGGCGCTGCACGACCGGTTCGGCGACCGTCCTCGGCGACCTGGCCCAGGGCACCACGCCGTGGGCGACCCGAAGCTGGGAGGAGGCGCTGGGCCACCTGGGCAAGCGGGACGCGGTGGTCGAGGAGCTGACCGCCGGTTTCCGCGTCCCGACGGACGTGATCGCCTACGCCTCCCGGCTGCTCCCGCACATCGCGCCGGGTCTGGCGCCGGTGGCGTCGATCCGTGACAACCCGGGCTTCTTCGAGATCCGCCGGATCGCGGGGGCTGGTGACGTGGTGTCCGCGTGCGGCGAGTTGCTGCGCAACGAGGGCTCGGTCGGCCTGATCGCCGCCGACGCCCGGATCCCGGAGCTGGCTCAGGCCCTGGCGGACGCGGGCCTCGGTTACGTCGCGCCGGGCGAGGAGACGACGTACGACACCCGGCTCACCCTGGTCCCGGCGTCCTTGGCGAAGGGCCTGGAGTACGACTACGTGGTCCTGGACGAGCCACGCGCCGTGGTCGACGGCGAGCCCGACGAACGCACCGGCCTGCGCCGCCTGTACGTCGCCCTGACCCGCGCGGTCTCGGGCCTGCTCGTGACCCACGCGGCGCCCCTGCCGGAGCAGCTGCTGAACTGAGCCGGTCCGGCGGAACCGGTGTCAGCCCCCGTCCACCGCCCCGTCCACCACGCGTCGCCACTGGGCGACGGCCTCCGCCGAGACGGGCCCGGTCCATCCGTCGGGCCGGGCCGCGCCCCCGATGTGGAAGGCACGGATCCCGGCGGCGAGCAGGGTGGGCACCTGCTCCAGCCGCAGGCCGCCGCCGACGAGCAGCTCCTGCTGGTAGCCGGGTTCGCCTTCTCGCCCCCGCCGGGCCTCGGCGAGCAGGGTGGGCAGCCCGTCGGCGACACCGCCGGGCGCGCCGGCCGTCAGGTAGGCGTCGAGGCCGGGCAGCCCGTCGAGCTGCTTGCGGAGGGCGTCGCGGTCGGCGGCGCGGTCGATGGCGCGGTGAAAGGTCCAGCGGCAGCCGTCCAGCGCACCGGTCACCCGCTCCACGGCGTCCAGGTCCACCCGGCCGTCGGTGTCGAGGAACCCGAGGACGAACTCCTCGGCCCCGGCGTCCCGCACCTGGTGGGCCGTGCGCACCAGCCGGTCGGGGTCACCGGCGGCGAACCCGTCGGCGAGGCGCAGCATCACCCGTAGCGGGAGGCCGACGGCCGCGCGGACGGCGGCGACGGTGGCGGCGGACGGAGTGAGCCCGTCGGCGGCCATGTCGGTGACCAGCTCGAGCCGGTCCGCGCCTCCGGCCTGCGCGGCGACCGCGTCCTCGGCGTCGAGGGCGATCACCTCCAGGACTGCACGCTCGCTCATGGGACCCCATTCCTCGGCATCGGTCGGCGGCGACTAGAGGTCTAGTCCAATCCACCCTACGCTCGCCCACCGAGGATCCGCGCCCCTGGAGCCCTCGCCGCGCCTCATTCGTCGAAGATGTTCAGCTCACCGGCCTCCGCCCCGGCCAGCTCGTACGAGGCCCCGTCCACCGGCCGCCCCGCGTAGAGCCGTACGAGCGTCGGCCCGTCCCCGATGTACCGCGCCGGGGGTCGCCGTCCCGAGATGTCGCCCAGCCGCAGGGGCTCGTCCGCGTCGTCGAGGTCGGCGTGCAGCGAAAGGTGCCCCTTCCGGCATGTCACGTAGGCCATCAGGGAGAGTGCGGACGGCAGCCCCGCGCCCGCGTACGCGCCGGGCTCTCCGAACGCCTCACGCACGTCCCCCGCGTGCACCCACTCGCCCAGCGCGAGGATGTCCAGCACCCCGCCCGCCTTCGCGATCACCGGCCCGGCCTCGGTCATCCCGCGCTCCAGCTCGTCGACGACGCGCTGGTTGCTCCATTCGGCCCGCTCGGCGATGTCCCGGTCGTTGCACGCGGGCGAGAACACCCCCTGCTCGAACCGGCCCTCCAGCACCCGCGTGAACGCGGACGAGCAGTGCGCCAGCACATCCCGCACGCTCCACCCCGGGCAGGCCGCGACCGGCAGGGTGAAGTCCTCCTCCGCCCGGCCCCGCAGCAACGGAACCAGCGCGTCCCGCTCAACGGTCAACAACCTTCCGGGAAGCCCGGGTTCACGCACGCCATGCACATCAGCAGGAGTCGTCATGCAGGCCAAGCTAGCGGCCGCTCGGGGCCCTGTCGCGATTCGCCGGCGGCATCGGACGTGCCGGACCTGCCGGATTCGCCGGAGCTGCCGGAACCGGGGGTCGGGGAACAACGGACCGAGAACCGGCGCCAAGGTCCTTGCCGCAGACAACGTACCTCTATGTCTTTCGCCAAGGCACCCCGTCGGGTTTGGGGTGATTCCGGCTTGCTGGGGTCATGCGGCGAGTTCGATGTCCTTGGGTGCGCGGGGTTCGTAGAAGGTGCCGTCGCGGAGCATGGCGAACAGAACGCTGGCGCGTCGGCGGGCCAGGCGGAGGAGAGCTCGGGTGGGGGTCTTGCCGCGGGCTCGCTGCTTGCCGTAGTAGGCGCGGGAGGCCGGCGACCCTCTTGCCGGACCGCGAAAACGTAACGGGGCTTCGAACCGGTGGGGACGGCGCCGGCGCGCAGGTGCTTCAGGTCCGGGACGGGGTGCAGAGGGTGCCCGAGGGGCCGGCCCCGGTCCAGCGCCGCACCCTTGCCCGCGTTGCCGACGTAGACGCTGTCGTTCACGTGGCACATCCGCCAGAAAACGTGAGCATCCCGGCCGCCATGACCCCCATAGTGCCCATCTGAGCACTTAAGTGTCACTCGCCTGCGAAGTGCTCACACCTTTCAGCAAGGCACCCGCCGGAGCGGGCCGAAGCCGCTCGGTTCGTCAGGTGTCCGGACGCATGCCCAGCGGACCGCCGGTCTCCCCCGCCATCGCCCTGCCCGCCTCGATCTCCAGGGTGTCGTCGCCGAGGCCCTGGTCGGTGTCCAGGCCGCCCAGGGCGGCGAGGGGCTGGTTGAGACGGACGTGGGCCACTACGGACGGGAGTGGAGAGGCGCGGGGTTGCCGAAACGGTGGAGCCCCAGTTGGAGAAGCAGGAGAACTGCCGCCACCCCAGCGCTTCCGTGGTGCGGCCCGCGCGGTAGTGGACCATGCCGTGGCGGAGGTCGGAGATGACGTCGGAGATGGCGTCGGAGATCCGGGCCGGGACGGGCGCCGTACGGGGCTCGTACGGGCCGAGCTCGGCCTCTGCCCTGTCGGGGTGCTCAGCAGGAACAATGGCCGCATGGCCGACACCGATGTGCTGCGTGAGCGTTTCGTCCGCGCCCTGGAGGGGGCCCTCGGCGCCGGGGGCGGACCCGATCCCGTGCCCTACGCCGAGAACCTGCTGGCCCGCTGGCAGGAGCCGCAGCGGCGCTATCACACGCTCGCACACCTCACCGCCGTGCTGGATCACGTCGACGAGCTGGCGGAGTACGCGGACGACCCGGACGTCGTGCGCCTCGCCGCCTGGTTCCACGACGCCGTGTATCTGCCCGACCGGTCCGAGAACGAGGAGCGGTCCGCGCGGCTGGCCGAGCGGGCGCTGGCCGAGGCCGGGGTGCCGGAGGCGAAGGTGGCCGAGGTGGCGCGGCTGGTGCGGCTCACCGTCACCCACGACCCGGGCGACGACGACCGTGACGGCCAGGTGCTGTGCGACGCCGACCTCGCGATCCTCGCCTCGCCCCCGTCCGCGTACGCCGCCTACACCGCCGCCGTCCGCGAGGAGTACCACTTCGTGCCCAACGACGCCTTCCGCGAGGGGCGAACCGCCGTACTGCGCCAACTCCTCGGCCTGCCCCGCCTGTTCCGCACGTCGTACGGGCGGGAGCACTGGGAGGCCACGGCCCGGTACAACCTCGGCGGTGAGCTGGAAATGCTGTCGACCCCGGTGCCGCCGCCCTCATAGCCTGCCCCTCATGCATACCTTGGGAGCGGAACAGCCGGCGGAACGGGTGGAGGAGGCCGTCGCGCACTGCGTGGCAGCCCTGGGGGCGGCCACCGACCGGGATTGGGGAGGCGTGCGGGCCGGACGGCTGGAGTGGGACTGCCGGAGGACCGCGGTGCACATAGCCTCCGATCTCCTCGCGTACGCAGGCCAGTTGGCCGGCCGGGCGCAGAGCGCGTACGTGCCCTTCGAGATCACCCTCGACGGCACCGACGACGGCTTGGACCCCGCCGACAACGCGGGCGTCCTCCAGGTGATCACCACGACCGGCACCCTCCTCGCCGCCACGATCCGCACCACCCCGCGCGCGGTCCGCGCCTTCCACCCGTACCCCTTCCGGCACGCGAACCGTGAGGGCTTCGCCGCGATGGGTGTGGCCGAGGTGCTGCTGCACACCCACGACATCACCGAGGGCCTGGGCGTACGGTACGAACCGCCCGCCGAACTGGCCTCGTTCGTCCTCACCCGGATCTTTCCGCGGGTCCGGCCGGGGCCCACCCCCTGGCAGACCCTGCTGTGGGCGACCGGGCGCGGCGAGCTGCCGGGGCGCGAGCCCGTCGGCCCATGGCGCTGGAGCAACAATCCGGTGCTCCGCAGCGAGCGGCTCGATCTGGAGGGCCTCACGCCGGCGAGCGCCGCCGACCTCGGCGCGGGCGGTGACGGCGGCTTCGCCTGGGTCGGCTCCGCTCCCGCCGAGGGCACCCGGATCGGCGCCGGGATGATGGTCAAGCAGTACGAGGAAGGGGAGTTCCGCCCGGAGTGGACCGCCTACGTCCTGGTCCGGCGGGAGGACGGCCTCGCCGTCGGCGCGATGGGATTCCACAGCGCTCCGGACCAGGACGGACGCGTGGAGATCGGCTACGACCTCGTCGAGGGCGCCCGCGGCCACGGCTACGCCACGGAGGCGCTGCGTACCTTGTCGGCGTGGGCGCTGGCCCAGGACGGCGTACGGACCGTCACCGCCGTCATCGACCGCGCCAACACGCCCTCGCAGGGCGTCGTCACCCGCGCCGGATTCACCCTGGTCGGCGAGGACGAGGCGAAGAGCGAGTACGTCTACGAGCTCCGAGAGGCCTGAGAGGCTGCCGCGGACCACTGGAGCGCGGCCGGGACAGCCACCGTGCCCCGCGTAGGAAGAAGAGGACCGCGACACCACCGGATCGGTTGGTGCGGTCCTGGGGCTCTCCGCTACCTGGATTCATTCGCAGTGCACCGGGCTTCAGCCAGGTGGTGAAGCGAATCTGATGGCTGCGACGCGGAGCGTCGCGGATTGTGGTCCGGCGGAGCCGGATGGTGCGTGTTCACCACCCGCGGCGAGGACCTGGTCCCGGCGGCTCCGGGAGAGTTCACGTCGGCCGGTTCCGTTGCTCGATGTACTGCTTGACCACGGAGAGTGGGGCGCCGCCGACGGTTCCGGCGAAGTAGGACCCGGACCAGAGCTTGTTGGCGCGCCAGTAGTGGCGTACCAGATCGGGGAACTCCTGGCGCAGGCGGCGGGATGAGACGCCCTTGAGGGAGTTGACCAGCTTGGTGACGGTGACCTTGGGCGGGAAGTTCACCAGGAGGTGGACGTGGTTGTCCTCGCCGTTGAACTCCACCAGTTCGCACTCGAAGTCCGCGCACACCGACCGCATGATCTCCTCCATGCGCGTCAGATGGGCATCGGTGAACACCTTGTGCCGGAACTTGGTCACGAAGACCAAGTGGACATGCATCACGAAAGTACAGTGCCGGCCAGTTCTGATCTTCTGCATCTCGCCCATAACCCAATTATGTAGCGTGGCAGTCATGCAGCTTCGGTACAGCTTCCGCCTGTACCCGGACACCAGCCAGGGAATGGCACTGGCGAAGGCGTTCGGGTGCGCCCGCGTCGTGTTCAACGACGCGGTGCGCGCCCGCGAGGACGCCCGGGAAGCGGGCGAGGCGTTCCCGACGGCCGGTGAACTCTCCAAGAAGCTGATCACCGAGGCGAAGCGAACCGGGGAGCGGTCTTGGCTGGGTGAGGTATCCGCCGTCGTGCTCCAGCAGTCTCTGCGGGACGCCGAGGCTGCCTACAAGAACTTCTTCGCCTCCCTCAAAGGGGCCCGCAAGGGTCCGAAGATGGGTGCGCCTCGGTTCAAATCCCGCAAGGACAACCGGCAGTCGCTCCGGTTCACGGCCAATGCCCGCTGGTCGATCACTGGTGGCGGTCGGCTGAACTTGCCGAAGATCGGGGCGGTGAAGGTGAAGTGGTCCCGCACTCTGCCCAGCACCCCGACCTCGGTCACCGTGATCAAGGACTCGTCCGGGCGGTACTTCGCTTCCTTCGTGATCGACACCGACCCGCACGCCGACGCCGCCGTGATGCCGGACACCGACCAACTGCTCGGCATCGACCTGGGGCTGACCCACTTCGCCGTCCTGTCCGACGGCACGAAGATCGACTCTCCGCGGTTCCTGCGCCGCGCGGAGAAGAAACTGAAGAAGGCCCAGCGTGAGCTGTCCCGTAAGCAGAAGGGGTCCAGGAACCGGGAGGAAGCCCGTCTGAAGGTCGCCCGCGCCCACGCGCAAGTGGCCGACGCACGCCGCGAGTTCCACCACCAGCTCTCCACGAAGCTGATCCGCGAGAACCAAGCGATCGGGGTGGAGGACCTGGCGGTGAAGGGACTGGCCCGCACCAGGCTCGCCAAAAGCGTGCACGACGCGGGCTGGTCACAGTTCGTGGCCATGCTGGAATACAAAGCGGCCCGGTACGGGCGGACCCTGGTGAAGATCGACCGGTTCACGCCGACCAGCCAGGTCTGCTCGGCCTGCGGGGTCAAGGACGGTCCCAAGCCCCTGCACGTGCGGGAGTGGACCTGCGCCGCGTGCGGCACGGTCCATGACCGGGATCACAACGCCGCGAAGAACGTGAAAACGGCCGCCGGACTGGCGGTCGCAGCCTGTGGAGCGCAGGTCAGACCAGGACTCGTCCCGGCACAGCGTAACGAAGCAGGAAGCCACGGATTCTCCCCCGAACCCCGTGCCGCGTAGCGGCACAGCAACAGGAGAGAAGGCCAGAATCCTCGGGCTTCAGCCCGAGGAGCAAGTCAAGCAACGGCCCGCGTGGGGAGTTCGGCGGCCTCCCCCGCCACTGCCGACCAGCACCGTGTCACCGTGCTCGGCTCGCGCTCTTGCGCACCCGCAGGCCCGCCCCGTGCAGCAACCGCACCACCTCGCGGCTGCTGACCTCCACCGCGCCGGCGAGCACGACGTCCGTGTACCGGTGCTGGGGGATGTCGTAGTGGTCGCGTTCGAAGGCGCGGCGGGGGACGCCGAGGGCGGCGGCGAAGGTGTGCAGTTCGTCGTAGGAGACGTCGCTGACCAGGTGGGACCAGAGGCGGCCGTGGCCCGGCCAGGTGGGCGGGTCGATGTACACAGTCACGCCTGGGCCGCCCCGCCCGCCCCGCCGCCCGGTGCCCCGCTCAGCGAGCCCACCGCCGCGACCTTCACGCCCGACTGATGGCACACCCAGTGCGGGTCGGGGCCCAGCTCCGGTTCCACCTCCAGCGCGTGCGGGTCGCCGGAGCCGCACACCGGGCACAGCGGCCAGCGGCCGTACCGCTCCAGCAGGGCGTCCTGCACGTCCTGGGCGACCAGGCCGGCCACGAACTCGGCGCCCTGGGGCCACTGTTCGACCCACCAGCGGCGCTGTGCCACGGACTCCTCGACGAGTGAGACGATCTCCGCCTCGGCGACCTCGTGCGCGACCAGGTCGGCGAGCACGAGGGCGCGTGCCGCGTGCAGGGCCTGCTCCAAAGAGCTGACGGGGCCGACGGGGGTGTCGTCGGTGCCGTCGGGGTCGCCGTGAAGCTCGTCGGGGTCGTCGTGGGGGTCCATGCCCCCATTGTGCGCACTCTTGACCACTCCACCGAAACGAAAATATCTTTCAACGGTGACCCAGGATGTGAAGGAAATTTTCGCGAACCGGCGCGGCACCGGTGCCTCCGGCGGTTCCGCCGTCGCCCCGTCCGCCCGGGCCACCCCTCCGGCCCCGCCCGCTCCCGCCGCCCTCGCGGCCAAGGTCCGTACGCTGGCGCCGTCGATGACCCGCTCCATGCAGCGGGTCGCCGAGGCCGTCGCGGGCGACCCGGCCGGCTGCGCGGCCCTCACGGTCACCGGCCTCGCCGAACTCACCGGCACCAGCGAGGCCACCGTCGTCCGCACGGCCCGCCTGCTCGGCTACCCCGGCTACCGCGACCTGCGCCTGGCCCTCGCCGGGCTCGCCGCCCAGCAGGAGTCGGGTCGTGCCCCCGCCATCACCACCGACATCGCGGTGGACGACCCCATCGCCGACGTCGTCGCGAAGCTCGCCTACGACGAGCAGCAGACCCTCGCCGACACGGCCGCCGGACTGGACACCGTCCAGCTCGGCGCGGCCGTCGCCGCCCTGGCCGGCGCCCGCCGGACGGATGTGTACGGCATCGGCGCCTCCGGCCTGGTCGCCCAGGACCTCACCCAGAAGCTGCTGCGCATAGGGCTGATAGCCCACGCCCCCAGCGACCCGCACCTCGCCGTCACCAACGCGGTGCAGCTGCGCGCCGGTGACGTGGCCATCGCCATCACGCACTCCGGTTCGACCGGCGACGTCATCGAACCGCTCCGGGTCGCCTTCGAGCGCGGGGCGACGACCATCGCGGTCACCGGCCGGCCGGACGGGCCCGTCACCCAGTACGCCGACCACGTACTGACCACGTCCACGGCCCGTGAGAGCGAGCTGCGCCCGGCCGCGATGTCGTCCCGGACCAGTCAGCTCCTGGTGGTGGACTGCCTGTTCGTGGGCATCGCCCAGCGCACCTACGAGTCGGCCGCCCCCGCGCTGTCCGCGTCGTACGAGGCACTGGCCCACCGGCACCGGAGCGGTTCCCGCTAGCCGCGGCTCCGCCCCCACCACAGCTCCCGCACCGGACAGACCGGAGAAAGCCGTTCCATGACCCACACGTCCGAGTCCTCCGCGCCCGACACGCCCGACACGCCCCGACCCCGTACGCTCCGTGCCGAGTTGGAGACCCTGACCACCGAGGCGTTCCGTCCGGAGCTGGCGGACGTCGACCGGCTGCCCACCCTCGGCATCGCCCGGCTGATGAACGGCGAGGACGCCACCGTCGCCGCCGCCGTGGCCGAGCGGCTGCCCGCGATCGCCGCCGCGATCGACGCCGTGGCCGAGAGGATGGCCCGGGGCGGCCGGCTGGTCTACGCGGGCGCGGGAACCGCCGGCCGGCTGGGCGTCCTGGACGCCTCCGAGTGCCCGCCGACCTTCAACACCGACCCCGGCCAGGTCGTCGGCCTGATCGCGGGCGGCCCCGGCGCCCTGGTCACCTCGGTCGAGGGCGCCGAGGACTCCGCGGAGCTGGCCGCGGCCGACCTGGACGCGCTGGTCCTGACCGCCGACGACACGGTGGTCGGCGTCTCCGCCTCCGGGCGCACGCCGTACGCCGTCGGCGCCGTCACGCACGCCCGCGCGCGGGGCGCCCTGACGGTGGGCCTCGCCTGCAACGCGGGCAGCCCGCTCGCCGCCGCGGCCGCGCACGGCATCGAGGTGGTCGTCGGCCCGGAGCTGCTGGCCGGCTCCACCCGTCTCAAGGCCGGCACCGCCCAGAAGCTCGTCCTCAACATGATCTCGACGATCACGATGATCCGGCTGGGCAAGACGTACGGGAACCTGATGGTCGACGTGCGCGCCTCCAACGAGAAGCTGCGCGCCCGCTCCCGCCGTATCGTCGCCCTCGCGACGGGGGCGGCGGACGCCGACATCGAGCGCGCCCTGGCCGCCACGGACGGCGAGGTGAAGAACGCCATCCTGGTCCTGCTGGCCGACGTGGACGGTCCGACCGCGGCCCGTCTCCTCACCGGCTCCCACGGCCACCTGCGCACCGCACTGGCACAGGCACCGGGACCGCAGGACGCCACGGGCTGACCCGGGCCCGGACGCCTCGCATCCGGGCCTGGGATACTGGACCCGCCCACCCCACTCCGGAGGCGACCATGAACCACGCGCAGCTCACCGCCCTGGGCCGCGCCCTGCGCGTCCTCGGTGAGCACGGCGAGGCCCTGTCCGGGGACTCCCCGGACGCCAAGCTGCACGAGGTCCGGGCGGACCTGAAACGCGCGCTGGACCGGTTGGAGGAGAGCGTCAGCACGGCGGTGCCCAGCACGCGCTGCCCCGAGCACCCCACCGGCCCGGTCGACGAGAGCGCCCCCGACCTGTGCCTGCTGTGCGAGACCCGGCGCCGTACGGCCCGCCGCGCCGAGTTCAACGGGCCGGCTCCCCAGCACGCGCCCACCGGGCCCGTACCGTCCCGGTACGGAATGCACAGCGACCGCCCCCAGCCCCAGCAGCGCTGGCTGCCGGAGCTGTGGAACGGTCAGGCGTGGCAGTTGTGCGGCACCCCGCGCCGCGACCGGCGCGAGGCCGAACTGTTCATCGCGGCCGAGCGGCGCGGGCCCCGGCCCGCCATGGCGTACCGGCTGCTGCTCGAGTTCACCGACTACGAGGTACTGCGCGTGTGGGGCACCACGGTCCGGGCCGGCGGCGAGCCGACCGGGAATCCGTAAGCCCGCGCCCCCGTACCCCCGCGGCCCTGTGGCTACGCCTTGGCTGCCGGAACCTCGGCGGACTCGGTCCCTTCCCCGGTCGAGTTCTCCGCGCTCTCCGCACGCGCCGCGGCCGGACCCTCCGGGCGCCGGCGCGGGATGAAGGCCGCCACGACGAACCCGACGAGCGCGGCACCCGAGCCGAGCGCCAGCACCGTACGGAAGGCGTCCTCGGACGGCACCGCGAACGAACCGAGCCGCGTGGTCATCTGGGCCAGGACGACACCGGCGACGGCGCTGGCGACGGACGTGCCCAGGGACCGCATCAGGGTGTTGAGGCTGTTCGCGGAACCCGTCTCGGAGGCGGGCACGGCACCCATGATGAGCGCGGGCATCGCCCCGTAGCAGAAACCGATACCGGCGCCGATGACACAGGACGCCAGCACGAAGTGCCACACCTCGGCCATGAGGACGACGTTCAGCCCGTAGCCGACGGCGACGATCAGGGCGCCGATCATCAGCGTCACCTTCGGCCCCTTGGCGCGGGAGACGAGGGCGGAGACCGGGGCCAGCGCCATCATCACCAGGCCGGACGGGGCCATGACCAGGCCGGCCGTCAGCAGCGACTTGCCCAGGCCGTAGCCGGTCTGCTCCGGGAGCTGGAGCAGTTGCGGGATGACCAGGGACATGGAGAACATCGCGAAGCCGATCGCCACCGAGGCGGCGTTGGTCACCAGCACCTGGGGGCGGGCCGAGACCCGCAGGTCCACCAGCGGCTCGGTGACGCGCAGCTCGTAGAAGCCCCAGGCCACCAGGATGACGACGGCCGCCGCGAACAGGCCGAGCGTGGTGCCGCTCCCCCAGCCCCAGTCGGCGCCCTTGGAGATCGCGAGCAGCAGGCACATCAGGCCGGCCGCCATCCCGATCGCGCCGGGTACGTCGAACCGGCCGCCGGTGCGCACCTTCGACTCCGGTACGAGGACGACCACCAGGGCGAGCGCGACGACGCCGAGGGCCGCCGAGGTCCAGAACAGCGCGTGCCAGTCGAAGTTGTCGGCGATGAGCGCGGCGGCTGGCAGGCCGAGGGCGCCGCCGACACCGAGCGAGGCGCTGATCACCGCGGTCGCCGATCCCAGCCGCTCGGCGGGGAGTTCGTCGCGCAGGATGCTGATGCCGAGCGGGATCACACCGGACGCGAGGCCCTGCAGGGCGCGGCCGACGATCATCGGGGTCAGGCTGTCGCTGAGTCCGGCGACCACGGAGCCGACGATCAGCATGCTCATGCTGAGCAGGAGCATGCGCCGCTTGCCGTACATGTCGCCGAGGCGCCCCATGACCGGCGTCGCGACGGCCGCGGCGAGCAGGGTCGCGGTGATGGCCCAGGCGGTGTCCGACGCCGAGGCGTTCAGGTACGTCGGCAGCTGCCCCACGATCGGGATGACCAGGGTCTGCATCAGCGAGACGACGATGCCGCTGAAGGCCAGTACGGCCACCACGGCGTTGGATTTGGGCGGCGCGGATTCCCCGGCCGCGGCGGGCCGGGTGGGTGCGTCGGACATGAGGGAGCTCTCCGTCGTGGCTCAGTTCTAATTGACTTGGGCAACCTTATGTAACTTAATTGAGTTAAGCAACTTAATGTGGCCGGGCCTTTTAGCCGGTCTTGTCGCCATGGAACGGACACCGGGAACGAGACACCGGGAGCGAGCTTGCAGCGGGCCTGGAGCGGGCTCGGAGCGGGCTTGAGTGGCCGAAGCGGGAAGCCGCGCAGGGAGAAAAGAGGCGGGGAGCCGGCGCACACGCCCTGCGGGACGCGCGCGCCGGCTCCCCGCCTCCGGGGCTCAGCTCAGCTCAGCGTCTTGAGCGTCGCCGCGTCGTACGGTACGAGCTCGTCGATGCGCCCGCCGAGGACCTTAACCGGCTGGAGTTCCTCGGCGGCCGGCTGTGCATCCGGCACGGGCCGCTCGACGTCGAGGAGTTCGAGGAGCCGGCCGAGGCCGCGCCCGAAACCGTGCGGCTGGAATACGTCAACGGAAGGGTAGAGGTCAAGGGCATGCCGGACGGCAACCACCGGTCGATCTTCATGTGGCTGCTGCGCCAGTGCATGCGACAACGGTCCGACTTGGACCTCGTACCCGAGTCCGGTCTCAGGGCCGGGGCCTGTCGCAAGGGCCGCGCCCGAACGGACGGCACTCTCGTTCCCATGGACCACTTCAGGGGAGACGGCGAGTGGTCCGCTGCTGACGGCTCCCTCATGACGGTGGAGATCACCTCCCACCACCGCGACACCGACACCGACACCGACACCGACACCGACACCGACCGGCGTGACCGCGTCGACAAGCCCGTCGGTTACGCGGGAGCAGACATCCCCGTCTACCTCCTCGTCGACCGGGACCACCACACCGTCGTCCACAGCGAGCCGAAGGACGGCCGTTACCAGCAGTCCCGGTCCTCCCCCTGGGGTCGACCGTCGAACTCCCGCCCCCGGTGAGCATCACCCTCGACACCGAGAGGCTCAAGGGCTACGCCGACCGAGCCCCGCCGGTCCGAAGACGCCCGAGGGCGGCACCCCCTGCTGTGCAGGAAGTGCCGCCCTCGGTACCGACGGACCGGGTCCGAACCTGAGGTGAATCAGGCTCAGAAGTCCATGTCACCGCCCGGCATGCCGCCCGGAGCGGCCGCGCCGGCCTTCTCCGGCTTGTCGGCGATGACGGCCTCGGTGGTCAGGAACAGCGCGGCGATCGACGCGGCGTTCTGCAGCGCGGAACGCGTCACCTTGGCCGGGTCGATGATGCCTTCCTTGATCAGGTCGACGTACTCGCCGGTCGCGGCGTTCAGGCCGTGACCCGGGGTCAGGTTGCGCACCTTCTCCACCACGACGCCGCCCTCGAGGCCGGCGTTGACGGCGATCTGCTTCAGCGGGGCCTCGAGCGCGAGCTTCACGGCCTGGGCGCCGGTCGCCTCGTCTCCCTCGAGCTCCAGCTTCTCGAACACCTGGGAGGCCTGGAGCAGGGCCACGCCGCCACCGGCGACGATGCCCTCCTCGACGGCCGCCTTCGCGTTGCGAACGGCGTCCTCGATGCGGTGCTTGCGCTCCTTGAGCTCGACCTCGGTGGCGGCACCGGCCTTGATGACCGCGACACCGCCGGCGAGCTTCGCCAGGCGCTCCTGCAGCTTCTCGCGGTCGTAGTCCGAGTCGCTGTTCTCGATCTCGGCGCGGATCTGGTTCACGCGGCCCTGGACCTGGTCGGCCGAGCCGGCACCGTCGACGATGGTGGTCTCGTCCTTGGTGATGACGACCTTGCGGGCCCTGCCCAGGAGGTCGACCGTGGCGTTCTCCAGCTTGAGGCCGACCTCCTCGGAGATGACCTCGCCGCCCGTGAGGATGGCGATGTCGCCGAGCATGGCCTTGCGGCGGTCGCCGAAGCCCGGGGCCTTGACCGCGACGGACTTGAAGGTGCCGCGGATCTTGTTGACGACCAGGGTCGACAGGGCCTCGCCCTCGACGTCCTCGGCGATGATCAGCAGCGGCTTGCCCGACTGCATGACCTTCTCCAGGAGCGGCAGCAGGTCCTTGACGTTGCCGATCTTGGAGTTGGCGATCAGGATGTACGGGTCGTCGAGCGACGCCTCCATACGCTCCATGTCGGTGGCGAAGTACGCCGAGATGTAGCCCTTGTCGAAGCGCATACCCTCGGTGAGCTCCAGCTCCAGACCGAAGGTCTGGGACTCCTCGACGGTGATGACGCCTTCCTTGCCGACCTTGTCCATGGCCTCGGCGATGAGCTCGCCGATCTGGGTGTCGGCGGCGGAGATGGAGGCCGTGGAGGCGATCTGCTCCTTGGTCTCGACGTCCTTCGCCTGCTCCAGCAGGGCACCGGAGACGGCCTCGACGGCCTTCTCGATACCGCGCTTGAGGGCCATCGGGTTGGCGCCGGCGGCTACGTTGCGCAGGCCCTCCTTGACCAGGGCCTGGGCGAGAACGGTCGCGGTGGTCGTACCGTCACCGGCGACGTCGTCCGTCTTCTTGGCGACTTCCTTGACCAGCTCGGCGCCGATCTTCTCGTACGGGTCCTCGAGCTCGATCTCCTTGGCGATGGACACGCCGTCGTTGGTGATCGTGGGGGCGCCCCACTTCTTCTCGAGGACGACGTTGCGGCCCTTGGGGCCGAGCGTCACCTTGACGGCGTCCGCGAGCTGGTTCATGCCGCGCTCGAGGCCGCGCCGCGCCTCCTCGTCGAACGCGATGATCTTGGCCATGTGAAGTGGTCCCTCCAGGACTGGGGGTGATGACTCCAGGACCGCGCCCGCGCCCGCGACGGACGGCTCACAGACCCGGTGGTTCCTTGCTCCACCGGCCCGCGGGCCTCACCGACCCGGTCCTTACGTTGTCACTCTCACCTTCAGAGTGCTAACGCAATGATTAGCACTCGACCCATGCGAGTGCAAGCGCCTTCGAGGATCGGCAGGTGACTCAGCCACCCGCGAACACCCCGGACAAGACGGACAGCGGGCCGGACACACCCCCGGATCCCCAGGGCGAGCGGCGGGACGGGCCCGGGGCAAGGCGAAGGGCTCGCGCCCCCGGGGTGACCCCGGAGACACGAGCCCTTCGCTGGCAGGAAAATTCTCGTGGTTGCTGGTAGCGCGTTCAGGCGGTGACGCGAACCATGTCGGCCTGCGGGCCCTTCTGGCCCTGCGAGATCTCGAACTCGACCCGCTGGCCCTCTTCAAGGGTGCGGTAGCCGTCCATCTGGATCGCGCTGTAGTGGACGAAAACATCCGCACCACCGTCGACCGCGATGAAGCCGTACCCCTTCTCCGCGTTGAACCACTTGACGGTGCCCTGAGCCATGCCTAACTCCCCTATTACTGGCCCTTGCACAGATCCGCACTTCGCGGATCCGGGTCAGACCTCACTCCCCAAACGGTTGGGGGCGTGCGCCGGAACGCGTCGACCGCGGCTGAATGTATCTGCCCAACTGCCCTCTGCAACAGGTCAATCGGACGAGAAATCTCGACGTCGCCGGTCCGGAATGTGACGGGAATTCGCCCGATTTCAGGGCAAGTCAGACCGGGCAAACATCGCAAAAGCCGCGGAAGGAGCCCAGACTTTGGCTACATCCAGTCGGGCGGGCGGCAGGAATTAATGGTTCCCGATGGGGAAATCGGGACCGTGTTCCCCGACTCTATCGTGTTCAATCCCACGGAATTGCCCCCTCCGCTTCTCTCGCGGAGGGGGCAATTCGGTGAACGCTCGGTAAGGGTGATTACCGAAGGTAATGATCAGCCGCCGGCGACGGCCGGGATGATCGACACCCCCGTGCCGTCCGGGGTCGCGGTGTCCAGGCCCTGCTCGAAGCGGACGTCGTCGTCGTTGACGTAGACGTTGACGAATCGGCGCAGCTTGCCCTGGTCGTCGAGGACCCGGGCGGCGATCCCGGTGTGGTTCTTCTCCAGGTCGGCGATGACGTCGCCGAGAGTGGCACCCTCGGCGCCGACCTCGGCCTTGCCGCCGGTGTAGGTGCGCAGGATGGTGGGGATGCGAACGGTCACGCTCATGCGACTTGACCTCCAGTGACGATGAAGATTCTCTACGTTTCGGCCGCCGGGCCGGCGGCTTCGGCCTGTGGAGCCGGCGCAGGACCTCGGCTTGGATGCGTCCCGGGGCGGCCCCCGGCCGTGAAGCGGGAAGCCCGCCGGCCGGCCGCCGGCCTCCCCCGGGCTCCAAAGAGGAGGTCAGGCGAGGCCGGCCTCTCGGAACGACTCCAGGCTGGGACGGATGGTCGCGGTCAGGCCGGTGTCGGCCACCGCGTCCAGCGTCTTGAGACCGTCGCCGGTGTTGAGCACGACGGTGGTCAGGGCCGGGTCCAGGTCGCCGTTCTCGATCAGCTTCTTCGTGACGCCGACGGTCACGCCGCCCGCGGTCTCGGCGAAGATGCCCTCGGTCCGGGCGAGCAGCCTGATGGCCTCCACGACCTGTTCGTCCGTCACGTCCTCCACCGCGCCGCCGGTGCGGCGCGCGATGTCCAGGACATACGGGCCGTCGGCGGGGTTGCCGATGGCGAGCGACTTGGCGATGGTCTTCGGCTTCTGCGGCCGGACGACGTCGTGGCCCGCCTTGTACGCGGTCGACACCGGCGAGCAGCCCTCCGCCTGGGCACCGAAGATCTTGTACGGCCTGTCCTCGACGAGGCCGAGCTCGATCAGCTCCCGCAGCCCCTTGTCGATCTTCGTGAGCTGCGAGCCGGAGGCGATGGGAACGACGATCTGGTCGGGCAGCCGCCAGCCGAGCTGCTCGCAGATCTCGTACGCGAGGGTCTTGGAGCCCTCGGCGTAGTACGGCCGCAGGTTGACGTTGACGAAGCCCCAGCCCTCGCCGGCCGGGTCGCCGATCAGTTCGGAGCAGAAGCGGTTCACGTCGTCGTAGTTGCCCTCGATGCCGACGAGCTCCCCGCCGTAGACGGCGGCCATGACGACCTTGCCCTGCTCCAGGTCGTGCGGGATGAACACGCAGGAGCGCAGGCCGGCGCGGGCGGCGGCGGCGCCGACGGCGCCGGCGAGGTTGCCCGTGGAGGAGCAGGAGAGGGTGGTGAAGCCGAAGGCGCGGGCGGCCTCCAGGGCCTGGGCGACGACCCGGTCCTTGAAGGAGTGCGTCGGGTTGCCGGAGTCGTCCTTGACGTACAGGCCGCCGGTGACGCCGAGTTCGCGGGCGAGGTTGTCGGCCTGGACGAGCTTGGTCCAGCCGGGGTTGATGTTCGGCTTGGTCGCCACGTCGGCGGGGACGGGCAGCAGGGGCGCGTAGCGCCAGATGTTCGCGGGGCCCGCTTCGATGCGCCGGCGCAGTTCCTCGGTGTCGTGGCCCGAGAAGTCGTAGGCGATCTCCAGCGGGCCGAAACACTCCTGGCAGGCGAAGACGGGACCGAGCGGCACGCGGTGGCCGCACTCGCGGCAGGACAGCGCGGCGGCGGGTCCGAGATCGACGGAGGGCGCGGCGGATTCGGTGGTGCTTTCAACGGTCTGCACAGCCATGTGAGGCGAGGCCCTTTCTCCTCATCTTCCTCACGACGCATCTCGCCGTGAGACGGATTTGGCACCTTCCCTAGCCGGGAGCCTCGCGAGGACGATCAGCGACGCGATCCACTGCGATGCGCGGTGAACGCCGCAATGCGCTGTGATCGTCGATCGACGGTGATCTACGAGAACCGGCTGGAGGGTTGCCGGGGCTTCATCGGGCCGTTTCCCTCTGCCCCTCTGGATGAGCTGTATGCGGTTGTGTCGTGCGGTTGTGGGTCGTGCGGTCGTACGGCGCGGATGAGGACCGGAGAGGGTCGCGACCCCCGATGTGCGGGGTTCATCCGCGTTGTTCAAGACTGTAACCGAAGGCCAGGACGGTGGAGAGAGCACGTCCGAACCGCGAGACGGGTCACAGGGGCATGGATCACAGGGGTACGGGCCGCCGGAGTACGGGCCGCCGTAGTACGGGCCGCCGTAGTACGGGCCGCCGTAGTACGGGCCGCCGTAGTACGGGCCGCGGGAGTATGGACCAGAGGGGTTATGGAGCGCAGAGGTGAGGAGCCGCCGACCGTGCTGGAAGAAGTCGAGCGCTGGCTGGCCGACCGCTCCTGGTCCGTGACCGACCGCCCGACGCACCGCCTCCTGGCCGCGAAACGCGCCACGGGACAGACGGTGAGCGTGGTGCTGCCCGCGCTCAACGAGGAGGCCACGGTCGGCGGGATCGTCACGGCGATCCGGCAGGAACTGATGCTGCGGGTCCCGCTGGTCGACGAGATCGTGGTCGTGGACTCCGGCTCGACCGACCGCACCTCCCAGGCGGCCGCCTCGGCGGGCGCGACCGTGGTGCACCGGGACACGATCCTGCCCCGTATCCCCGCCGTGCCCGGCAAGGGCGAGGTGCTGTGGCGCTCCCTGCTGGTCACCCGGGGGGACATCGTCTGCTTCGTCGACGCGGACCTCAGGGAGTTCTCCCCCGCGTTCGTCTCCGGCATCGTCGGCCCCCTGCTCACCGATCCGGACGTGCAGTTGGTGAAGGCCATGTACGACCGGCCCCTGGGCTCCGCGGCCGGCCAGGGGGGCAGGGTCACGGAGCTGATGGCGCGCCCGCTGCTCAACCTGCACTGGCCGCGGCTGGCCGGCTTCGTGCAGCCGCTCGGCGGTGAGTACGCGGCCCGCCGCTCGCTCCTGGAACGGCTGCCCTTCCCCGTCGGCTACGGCGTCGAGCTGGGCATGCTGATCGACGCCCTGCACCTGGTGGGCCTGGACGCCCTCGCCCAGGTCGACGTCGGCGTCCGCAAGCACCGCCACCAGGACGGCCAGGCCCTCGGCCGCATGGCCGCCGCGATCTACCGCACCGCCCACCTCCGCCTGGCCCGCGGCCACCACGTCCGCCCCGCGCTCACCCAGTTCGAACGCACCGGCGCCGGCTTCGAGCCCCGCACCCACCCGGTGGACACGGAGGAACGGCCCCCGATGACGGACATAGCCGAGTACCGGTCCCGCCGGGTGGCCTGACCGCGACGGCCCGCGGCCCCTGCCGCAGCCCTCGCCGCAGCCCCTGACCTGGCGTTCCGGGCACGTCCGGGCGTATACGGCCGATCCACCGGTCCGCATACGGCTGATCCGTACGTTTGAGCGTTTCGGAGGCGGGCTAGGTTGAGGCGTATGGCTTCCATGCAGGCTGGTCAGGGTGCTCGGGTGCTGGTCGCGTCGAACCGCGGCCCCGTTTCGTACGCGGTGGACGAGGACGGTTCGCTGCGGGCCAGACGAGGCGGCGGCGGGCTGGTGTCCGGGCTGTCGGCGATCGGATCGGACGCGGAGTCGCTGTGGGTGTGCTCAGCGCTGTCCGACGGCGACCGCGAGGCCGTGCGGCGCGGGGTCGGCGAGGCCGGCGTGCGGATGCTGGACATCCCCGCGGACGTGCACGCCGACGCGTACAACGGCATCGCGAACTCGGTGCTGTGGTTCGTGCACCACATGCTGTACCAGACGCCGCTGGAGCCCGTCTTCGACGCGGAGTTCCGCCGGCAGTGGGCGTCCTACGAGGCCTACAACCGGGCGTTCGCCGAGGCGCTGGCCGAGGAGGCGGCGCAGGGGGCCGCGGTCGTGGTGCAGGACTACCACCTGACGCTGGTGCCGGGGCTGCTCCGGGAGCTCCGCCCCGACCTGCGCATCGGCCACTTCTCGCACACGCCGTGGGCCCCGCCGGAGTACTTCCGGATGCTGCCCGACGACATCGCCGGGCAGGTGCTGCGCGGGATGCTGGGCGCGGACCGGCTCGGCTTCCTGACCCACCGCTGGGCGGACGCCTTCACCGCGTGCTGCGAGCAGTTCGCGGGCGGGCTCGGACAGACCGCGATCGGGGTGCACGGGCTGGGCGCCGACGCGGACTTCCTGCGCGGCCGCGCGCACGAGGCGGACGTCGAGGAGCGGATCCTCGCGCTCCGCGAGGAGATCGGCACGGCCCCCGAGGGGACCCCGCGCAAGGCCGTCGTCCGGGTCGACCGGACCGAGCTGTCGAAGAACATCGTGCGCGGCCTGCTCGCGTACCGGCAGCTCCTCGACGACCGCCCCGAGTGGCGCGAACGCGTCGTGCACGTCGCCTTCGCCTATCCCTCCCGGCAGGATCTCGCCGTGTACCGCAAATACACGGCCGAGGTGCAGCGGGTCGCCGAGGAGATCAACGAGCGGTACGGGACCCCGGGCTGGCGGCCCGTCGTCCTGCACGTCAAGGACGACTTCGCGCGCTCCCTGGCCGCGTACCGGCTGGCCGACGTGGCGCTGGTCAACCCCATCCGGGACGGGATGAACCTGGTCGCCAAGGAGATCCCGATCCTGTCCGACCGGGGCTGCGCGCTGGTCCTGTCCCGGGAGGCGGGCGCCTACGAGGAACTGGGCGAGGACGCGATCGCCGTCAACCCGTACGACGTGGTCGACACGGCACGGGCCCTGCACGAAGGACTCTCGATGCGCCCGGAGGAGCGCACCGAGCGCGCCAAACGCCTGGCCGAGGCGGCGACGGCGCTGCCGCCGCAGCAGTGGTTCCTGGACCAGCTGAACGCGCTGCGGGACGGAGGCCGGTGACCTGAGCCGGAGGTTCGCGGGCGGTTCCCGCCGGATGCCCGGTGCGTCACCGGCGGCGGCCGGGAGAGGCTGGGGCCGGCGGTGTTCGTGAGCGCCGCCGGAGCCGGCGGACGAACCGCGGCCGGCGATCCGCGGAAAGCCTTCCGACTCAGCTCACCGGAACCGGCCGCCCCCTCCCGGCCGCCCGCCGCTTCCCGGCCGCCCCCTCCGCCTCTGAACGGCCGGTCACGTATGCGTGCGGACGGGCGGGCGTGGATAGGTTGGCGGTATGGGCAGCTCTACGGATTCCACGGACCCGAACGCCATGCACCCCGACGCCGGTGGCGTCGGCGCCTCCGCCCCCCTGCCGGTGCCCGCCACGCGGGCCGGGCGGGACGGGCTCGACGCGCTGCTCGCGCAGCCGGGGAAGGCGCTGATCGCCCTCGACTTCGACGGGACGCTCTCGCCGATCGTGCCCGACCCCGAGCAGGCCCGCGCCCATCCCGGCACGGTACGCGCGCTCGCCGCGCTCGCCCCGCGGGTGGCCTCCGTGGCGGTGGTCACCGGCCGGCCGCCCGCGGTCGCGGTGCGGCACGGCGGCTTCGCGGACGTCCCCGGCCTGGAGCACCTCGTCGTCCTCGGCCACTACGGCACCGAGCGCTGGGACGCCGCCACCGGTGAGATCACCGCGCCCGCCCCGCACCCCGGGGTCGCCGCCGTCCGCGCGGAACTGCCGGGGCTGCTCGACCGGGCCGACGCCCCGGAGGGCACCTGGACCGAGGAGAAGGGCCGCGCGGTGGCCGTCCACACCCGCAGGGCCGCCGACCCCCAGGCCGCCCTCGAGGCACTGCGCGAGCCGCTGACCGGCCTGGCGCACCGGCACGGGCTGGTCGTCGAGCCCGGCCGCATGGTCCTGGAACTGCGTCCGCCGGGCATGGACAAGGGGGTCGCCCTGGCGGAGTACGCCCGCGAGATCGGCGCCGGGTCCGTCCTCTACGCGGGCGACGACCTGGGCGACCTCCCCGCCTACGCCGCCGTCGACGAACTCCGCTCGGCCGGCGTCCCCGGCGTGCTGGTGTGCAGCGGCAGCGACGAGGTCACGGAGCTGCGGGACCGCGCGGACGTGGTGGTCGACGGCCCCGAGGGCGTCGTCCACCTGCTCGGGGCGCTGGCGCGGGCCCTGGCCCCGCAGAACCGGCCGACCGACTGACCTGCCGACCTGCCGACGATGACGGCTGACGGCACCGGCCGGCGACGGCCGCCCCGCCGGCGGCCCGCGTTCAGCGTTCCGTGCGGCGGGACTCGCGGACGCGTCGGAGCCGGTTCACGGTGACCGGGTCGTGGGCCAGGGCGCGGGGGTCGTCGAGCAGGGCGTTGAGGAGCTGGTAGTAGCGCACCGGGGACAGGCCCAGCTCCTCGCGGATCGCCCGCTCCTTCGCGCCGGGGCCGAGGAAGCCGCGGCGCTCCAGCGCAATGACGTCCCGCTCACGCCGTGCCAGCCGCTCCTGCCCCTGCCCCTGTTCCTGCTCCTCGTCCATACCTCGGCCCTGGTCCATACCCGCACGGTAACCGCCGCCGCTGACAGCCGGTCCGCAGGCGGCGGGCATGTGCCCTACTGCGCGCTCTCCGCGCTGGTGGCGGTCGCCTGGAGTCCGCCCAGCACGCCCTCGGGGCTGCCCTTCGGGGTCACGGCCTTGCCGATCCGCTGCTTGATGGCCGCGTTGACGTCGGCCCAGGAGGTGTTGCCGACCGGGTAGAGCTCCGCGGTCGGCAACCGGTCGAGGAAGAGCTGGAGCTTCTTGTCCTCCGCGGACTCGTCCGTCACGCGGGACGCGGAGGTGGTGACCGGCAGCAGGTCGTACTCGCGGGAGAATCCGAGCCGCTCGTCCTCGCCGAGCTCCGCCGCCGCACTGTTTTCCGCTCCGAATCCGGCGCTCCGCGCCATCCGCTCCGAAAGATTTCCGATCATCGGATCAAGGTCTCCACCACGTAAGTGGACTAGACCTCTTGCGGGTCCCGGGGCCACACTGTCCCCCGTGGAACATGTCATCGCCCTCGACGTGGGCGGCACCGGGATGAAGGCCGCCCTGGTCGGAGCGGACGGCACGCTGCTGCACCGGGCCCGCCGGGCCACCGCGCGCGAGCGCGGCCCGGACGCGACCGCCGCCGGAATCCTGGACTTCGCCGCCGACCTCCTCGCCCACGGCGCCGAGCACCTCGGCGAGCCCGCGTCCGCCGCCGGCCTCGCCGTCCCCGGCATCGTCGACGAGAGGCGGGGCGTCGCCGTCTACTCCGCCAACCTCGGCTGGCGCGACCTCCCGCTGCGCGCGCTGCTCGCGGAACGGCTCGGCGGCATCCCGGTCGCCCTCGGCCACGACGTCCGCACCGGCGGGCTCGCCGAGGGCCGCATCGGGGCGGGCCGGGGCGCCGACCGGTTCCTGTTCGTGCCGCTGGGCACCGGCATCGCGGGCGCCATCGGCATCGACGGCCGGGTGGAGGCGGGCGCGCACGGCTTCGCGGGCGAGATCGGCCACATCGTCGTACGGCCCGGGGGCGTCCCCTGCCCGTGCGGTCAGCGCGGCTGCCTGGAGCGGTACGCGTCCGCGGCGGCCGTCGGCGCGGCGTGGGCGGCGGCCAGCGGCGAGGAGGGCGCGGACGCGGCCCACTGCGCCGGGGCCGTGGCCTCGGGCGACGTACGGGCCCGGAAGGTCTGGCAGGAGGCGGTCGAGGCGCTCGCCGACGGGCTGGTCACCGCGCTCACCCTGCTGGACCCCCGCACCCTGATCATCGGTGGCGGGCTGGCCGAGGCCGGGGAAACCTTGTTCACGCCGCTGCGGGAGGCCGTCCGGCGGCGGATCACCTTCCAGAAACCGCCGTCCCTGGTCCCCGCGGCCCTCGGGGACACCGCCGGATGCCTGGGCGCGGGACTCCTCGCCCGGGATCTCCTCACCACCACTGACCCCTCGGAGGTAACCACCTGATGGCCCCCACCAAGGTTCTCACCGGTGCCCGGGTGGTACTGCCCACCGGGACCGTGGACAACGGCCGTGTGACCGTGGAGGGCACCCGGATCGTCGAGGGGGTCCCCCCCGGGGCGGAGCCCGCCGGGGCCGAGACGCTCGACCTGGCCGGGCACTGGCTGGTCCCCGGCTTCGTCGACCTCCACAACCACGGCGGCGGCGGCGCTTCCTTCCCCTCCGGGACCGTCGACGAGGTCCTCAAGGGCATCCACACCCACCGCCTGCACGGCACCACCACCCTGGTCGCCTCGACCGTCACCGGCGACATGGACGTCCTCGTCCGTCGCGCGGGCCTGCTGGCGGAGCTGGCCGAACAGGGCGACATCGCCGGCATCCACTTCGAGGGCCCGTTCATCTCGCCGTGCCGCAAGGGCGCGCACTCCGAGGCACTGCTGCGCGACCCCGACCCGGCGGAGGTCCGCAAACTGATCGACGCCGCCCACGGCCGGGCGAAGATGGTCACCCTCGCCACCGAACTGCCCGGCGGCCTCGACTCCGTACGCCTGCTGGCCGAACACGGCGTGATCGCGGCCGTCGGCCACACCGACGCGACGTACGAGCAGACCGTGGCGGCCATCGACGCGGGCGCCACGGTCGCCACCCACCTGTTCAACGCGATGCCGACGCTCGGCCACCGCGCCCCCGGCCCGGTCACCGCCCTGCTGGAGGACGAGCGGGTCACGGTCGAACTGATCAACGACGGCACCCATCTGCACCCGGCCGCCCTCCGGTTGGCGTTCCACCACGCGGGCCCCGGACGGGTGGCGTTCGTCACGGACGCGATGGACGCGGCCGGTTTCGGAGACGGCCGCTACCTGCTCGGCCCGCTGGAGGTCGAGGTCGCGGACGGGGTGGCCCGGCTGGTGGAGGGCGGCTCCATCGCGGGCTCGACGCTCACCCTGGACCGCGCCCTCAAGCGGGCGGTGACCGTCGACGAACTGCCCGTCGAGCACGCGGTCGCGGCCCTGTCCGCCAACCCGGCCCGGCTGCTGGGCATGGACGACAGGATCGGCTCCCTGGAACCCGGGAAGGACGCCGATCTGGTGGTCCTCGACGCGGACTTCACCCTCAAGGGCGTGATGCGCCGGGGCGCCTGGGTGGTCGCTCCCCAACTGGGCTGATCCGTCCCCCCGGTCGGGCCCTCACCGGGCTGCGGGGGCCCGACCGGGGGGTGGGCCGGCCGCCGTCTCTTTGGCATGATCGAGGGCCGGCATGACGGAGGGAGGCCGGCCCGGTGATCCTCACCGTCACACTGAACACCGCTCTCGACATCACCTATCGCGTCCCCGCCCTGCGCCCGGACGCCTCCCACCGGGTCACCGAGGTGACCGAACGCCCCGGCGGCAAAGGCGTCAACGTGGCCAGGGTGCTCGCCGCCCTCGGCCACGAGGTGACGGTCACCGGCTTCACCGGCGGCCTCACCGGACGGCTCCTGCGCGAGAGGCTCACCGGGATACCGGGCCTGACGGACGCGCTGCTCCCGGTGTCCGGCACGACCCGGCGCACCACAGCCGTGGTCGACGAACGCTCCGGCACCACCACCCAGCTCAACGAGCCCGGCCCGGTCGTCTCCCCCGCCGAGTGGCACGCCTTCCAGGAGGTCTACGAGGACCTGCTGAAAGGCGTCTCGGCGGTGGCCCTGTGCGGCAGCCTGCCCCCGGGCGTCCCGGTCGGCGCCTACGCGGGACTGATCCGCACCGCCCGCGCCGCCAAGGTCCCCGTCCTCCTCGACACCAGCGGGGCACCGCTGCGCCGCGGCATCGCCGGACGCCCCGACATCGTCAAGCCGAACGCCGAGGAACTGGCCGAACTCACCGGCTCCCACGAGCCGTTGACCGCCACCCAGGACGCCCGCCGACGCGGCGCCGGCGCGGTGGTCGCCTCCCTCGGCCCGCAGGGGCTGCTCGCGGTGACCCCTCAGGGCCGCTGGCGCGCCGCACCACCGGCCCGCCTGCGCGGCAACCCCACCGGCGCCGGCGACTCCCTGGTCGCGGGCCTGCTCTCGGGCCTGGTCACCAACCTCCCCTGGCCGGACCGCCTGGTCCGAGCAGTCGCGTTGTCAGCTGCGACGGTAATGGCGCCGGTTGCGGGCGAGTTCGACCGGAGGGCTTACGAGGAACTGCTCGGGCGGGTGGTGATCACAGGGGAGGTCAGCGCGGCCTGAGGCGTACCCTGCGCGGTTATTGACGCCCTCGGGTGAACCTCCGCGATTCTCCGCAATCTCGTTGAAGAACGGCCCGCTGCCTCCGTAGCGTCGAAGAACACCGACGCACCAGTATCGGAAGTCCCTTCGAGGTGTGCGCGATGACTGTGTTCTTAACGCCTCGCCGGGCCCGCTCGACCGCCTCCCACCGCAACTTATCGCGGAAAGCACGTCGTCCGTCGGCCAGCCCGCCGCCTTGCGCATACCGCATGCGGTCGGCATATCGCAGAGATCATGAGACGTCAGCCCCTACGACACCACGCTTTGAAGGTCAGCAGACGAACGACGCCGCCGCCGCATGCCCCGAAAGGCGAATCGGCGGCACCACCCTTTTCAGCCCTCTCCACCCCAAGCCGACCACAGTTTTCCATGGCGTCAGCTCGGCGGATCCTCCGTCAGCCAGAATTGATCGAGGTTCGCGTTGCATTGGTTGCCCTCATTGCAGACGAGCTCGATCGTGTTCGTGCCCTTATTGAGGTTCACGTTGGCCCAAGAGGTCTGCCAGCCCTTCTCCCAGTCCCCCTCGGGCAGGTGGCCGAAGTTCTTCATGCTCAACGGACGGGAGTCGGCCTTGCCGTTGACCACCAGCGTGGCATCGGCATCCACGCCCGGAATGCCGTAGCGCACATACAGCCGATACGTGTCGGACTCCTTGATGCCGTCGACGGTCCAGGTGACCTTCGCGCCCACCTTGTTGAAGCCCGCCACATAGACCCCGCCCTCGGCCTGCGCACCCTTGATCTCCGACGCCTCGACGGTCCCGCCGTCCAGGCTGAGCGCCTTCGCGTCGAGGGCCGGCAGCTCGACCTCGTCGTCCGGCGCCTTCTCGCTCGCCGACGGGCTGGGCTCGCTGGTCTGGCTCTGGGTGGGGGACGCGTCGGCCTGGTTCTCGCCCTTGTCGTCCTTGTCGTCGCCGCTGAGCATGGCCACGCTGATGCCGATGACCACCGCGGCGACCACCGCGACGGCGCCGATGAGCAGGCCCTTGGTGTTCGGGCCGCGGCCCCGGCCACCGCCGCCATAACCACCACGGTTGCCCGGAAGCTGCGACGAGACGGTGGGGGCGGCGCCGGGCAGCGTCTCCGGTGCCGCGTAGTTCGCGTTCGGCTGGCCGTACGTTCCCTGCTGCTGCGGCGCCTGCGCCGCGGGGCCCTGCTGGCCGTACTGACGCGTGCCGACCGCCCGCACCCGGTTGACCGAGTTCGGGTAGCCGTAGCCCCCGGACGGCGGCTGGGCTCCGTTGGCCTGCCCGTCGGCGTAGAGGTAGCCGAACGGGTCGTCGTCCTCGGGCGTGCTCGCGCCGTTGCTGCCGGGCGTCATCCCTTGGTACTCCTAGCTGCGGATCGGGTGTGGTACGGGTGCTGAGAAGGGCGAGCCTACCCTCCCCCGTTCTCGAATTTACTCGAACGGGGGGACCCCCACCCAGCGACCCGAACGGGTGCCTCAGACCGCATCAACGTACTGACCTGCGGTTCATCCCGCCCGCCGATGTTGTTTGGGACGAGATCGTTTCTCGATGTACATCCGCTCGTCGGCCGACTTCAGCACTTCGTCCGCCGTCAGGCCGCAGTGGGCCCATCCGATGCCGAAGCTGGCGCCGACCCGCACGGCCCGGCCCTCGGCCCGGATGGGCTGGATGATCTCGTTGCGCAGCCGTACGGCGAGGTCCTGGGCGTCGGCCCGGCCGAGCCCGTTGGCGAGGATCACGAACTCGTCGCCGCCGAGCCGGGCGACGGTGTCGCCGTCCCGGACGCCGTCGCTGAGCCGGCGGGCGACCTCGATGAGCACCGCGTCACCCGCGTTGTGCCCGAACCGGTCGTTGATCGACTTGAAGCCGTCGAGGTCGCAGAAGAGCACCGCGAGGCCCTTGGCGCCGTCGTCGTGGTCCGCGGCGGGGGCGATGGCGTGCACATGATGGTCGAACCCCTCGAACCCCTCGGCCTCGGGCGGGAAGTCGAAGTCGTGGCCGCGGTCGAAGGCGGGCGGGCCGTAGGCGGCGTCCTGGGAGTCGAAGGACTCGAAGCCCGCCATGGCTTCGTCCACGGCGGGCAGCATCGACGGGCGCTGCTGACACAGCCGGGCGGAGAGCCGGGCGCGCAGCTCCGCGGAGTTCGGCAGGCCGGTGAGGGAGTCGTGGGAGGCGCGGTGGGCGAGGTGCAGCTCGCGGCGCTTGCGCTCCTCGATGTCCTCGACGTGGGTGAGCAGGAAGCGCGGCCCGTCGGCGGCGTCGGCGACCACTGAGTTGCGCAGGGACACCCACACGTAGGTGCCGTCCCGACGGGCCAGCCGCAGCTCGGCGCGGCCGCCCTCGGCGGAGGTCCGCAGCAGCGTGCCGATGTCCTCGGGGTGCACGAGGTCGGAGAAGGAGTAGCGGCGCATCGCGGAGGCGGGACGGCCGAGCAGCCGGCACAGCGCGTCGTTGGTGCGCAGGATGCGGCCGTGCTGGTCGCCGCCCATCTCCGCGACGGCCATGCCGGACGGGGCGTACTCGAAGGCCTGCCGGAAGCTCTCCTCGCTGGCGCGCAGGGCCTGCTGCTCGCGCTCCAGGCGGACCAGGGCACGCTGCATGTTGGAGCGCAGCCGGGCGTTGCTGATCGCGATGGCGGCCTGGAAGGCGTACATCTGGAGCGCTTCGCGGCCCCAGGCACCGGGCAGCCGGCCGTTGCGCGGGCGGTCCACGGAGAGCACGCCGACCAGTTCACCGGCTCCACCGCCCTGCGGGCCGGGGGCGTACATCGGGGCGAGGAGCCGGTCGGCGGGGTGCCACTCGTCCTCGAAGCGGGGGGCGGGGCCGTCGATGTACCACTGCGGGATGTCGTCGTCGAGGACCCAGCCCTCGGTGTGCGGTATGAAGATCAGGTCGCCCCAGGTCTCGCCCATGCAGAGGCGGCGCTCCCAGGACTCGCGCGAGCCGACCCGGCCGGTGATGAGGGCTTCGGCGGCCGCGTTGCCCGAGAGGGCGGCCACCACCAGGTCGCCGTCGGGGCGCACGAGGTTGACGCAGGCCAGTTCGTATCCCAGGGCGTCGACGACGCCGTCGGCGACGGTCTGGAGGGTGTCGGCCAGGCTGCGGGCCGTGTTCATGTCGGCCATGCCCTGGTGCAATTGCCGCAGGGACGCAAGGCGGACGTAGGGCTCCGACTCGGTCTCCATGCTCACCCTCCCCCGGGACCTCGCAGCGAATCAAGCGTTCTCATCGGCGTATCGTCCTGGCAGTCTCTCCGCCACTGAATCACAGCGCGCTGCCCACTCGGTACACAGGGTCAACAATTATCTCCCCTTGTGACTCAAGTCACAACCAAACATGAACAATTGAGAGACCTTTCCGCGGTTTCTCCGGCCGTTCGCCGGATATACCGAATGCACGACATGCGCCGCATGCGAATTCCGCACCCCTTCCACAAGGTTCGGTCCGTGGGTGCCGGCCCGCGCCCGTGGAGCGCGGGAGTCCGCCGCTGGTCCTAGGTCCCCGCTCGGGCGGAGGCCCGATGCGGTGCGTACGGAGCGGAGACTAGCGTTTCCGGTGTGCCGAACACTCCCGTACCCCCGCCCACGATCACCGCTGTACCCGCCGCCCGGCATGCTGAGGGGGTGAGCAATGACGAGTTCCGCGCAGCCATGTCCCGTCTGGCCGCCGGTGTGGTCCTGGTGACCGCGCGGGAGCCGTCGCTGGATCCGGACGACCCGCGGGCACCGGTCGGCGAGGACGTCGGCATGACCGCGACCGCGTTCCTGTCGGTGTCCCTGGACCCGCCGCTGGTGCTGGTCAGCCTGCGCGAGGGCTCCCGCATGGACGACCTGCTCGACGAGCAGCCGTTGTGGTCGGTGTCGGTCCTGTCCGAGAGCCAGCGGCACATCGCGGGCCGCTTCGCGATGAAGGGCCGGATCAGCGACCGCCTCCTCTTCGAGGACATCCCGTACGTGCGGGGCGAGTACAGCGGCGCCCCACTGGTCGGCGGCGCCCTCGCCACCCTGGAGTGCCGCACCGAGCAGAGGGTGCCGGCCGGCGACCACACCCTGGTGATCGGCCGCGTCCTGGCGGCGGACGTACCCAGCGCGGGCGGGGGGCCGCTGACCCACTTCCGGGGCCGCTACCGGCACCTGGCCTGAGCGTTTCCCGAGCCGGAAATCCCTTTTACCGAAAGGGAATTGCGTCCCTACGCTGCCCGGGTGACGAAGACCACAACTCCCCGCCTCGAAGAGATCACCTCGAAAAACCTCGACGCCGCCCTCGGCATACGCGTCCGCCCCGACCAGGAGGTCGCGGTCGCCCCGGTCGTGAGGTCCCTCGCCGAGGCCTACGTCCATCCCGCTTCCGCCTGGCCGCGCCTGATCATGGACGGTGACCGCGCGGTCGGCTTCCTGATGGCCTTCCTCGACATCGACTGGCACGAGGACGGCGGCAGCGTCATCCGCTCGGGCCTGTGGCGGCTGAACATCGCCGCCGAGGAGCAGGGCAAGGGCTACGGCCGCTTCGCCGTGGAATCGGTCGCCGCAAAGATCCGCGCCCGGGGCGGCAAGGAGCTCCACGTCACCTGGCACCCCGGCGGGAACGGCCCGGAGAACTTCTACCTCGGCCTGGGCTTCCGCAAGAACGGGGAGGTCGTCGAGGGGGAGACGGTCGGAGTGCTGAACCTGGCCTGACGGCCGGCCCGGCCCCGCGCGGAGGGCCCCGGACCCGCCTGGATCACCCCGGGTTCCGCTTGGGTCACCCCGGGCCCTGCCCGAGCCACCCCAGGCCCTGCCCGAGCCACCCCAGGCCCTGCTCGAGTCGCCCTCGATTCCGCTCGGAGCACCCGGCTCGCGCCGGGTCACCCCGGGACGCGTAGTACCCGGGTCGTGCCCGGGAGCATCCCCAGCCCCGCCCGGAGCACCTGGACCCGCACAGGGGCGCCCCAGGTCCCACCCGGAGCACCCGGTCCCACACGGCGTCAGCCCCGGTTCCGCGCAGAGCGCCCGGACCAGCCCGAATCACCCCAGCCCCGCCCGGAGCACCCGGACCCGCGCAGGGGCGCCTCCGGTCCCGCCCGGGGTCACCCCCAGTCGCGCGCGGAGCGCCCCCGCTTCGTCTCCGAGCGCTGCTTCTTCTCCCGCAGCCGGCGTTCGTTGATGCCGCGGGGGATGCGGGTCGGCCTGCGGGGCCGGGGCGGGGGCGCGGTGGCCTCGGCGAGGAGCGCCGCGAGGCGCACGGCGGCGGTCTCGCGGTTGCGCCACTGGGAGCGGTGCTCGGAGGCCCGGACGGTGACGACGCCGTCGGACAGCCGCCCCGCCAGCCGCTCCAGCGCCCGCTGCTTCCACACGTCGGGCAGCGCTTCGGTGGCGGCGAGGTCGAAACGCAGCTCGACCTGCGAGTCAGTGGTGTTCACATGCTGCCCGCCGGGCCCCGACGAACGCGAGAAACGCCACATGAGCTCGGCCTCGGGCAGGAGGACGGAGCCGCGGATGACATGGGGACCGGACATGCCGTCCATGGTCTCGCCCCTGACCGGTCCGCGTCACCCGAATATCCCGGGTAAAGAAAGTAAAGCCACCTGGAACCTCGCGTGCCCCTCTCGCGTTCAAGGGGGTAGCTGTAGCTTCTTAGCCGTACGTACACGAGGGAAGGGACTCCCAACAATGGCTGTAAGCCTGTCCAAGGGTGGCAACGTCTCGCTCACCAAGGAGGCTCCGGGCCTGACCGCCGTCACCGTGGGCCTCGGCTGGGACGTCCGCACCACCACCGGTACGGACTTCGACCTCGACGCCTCCGCGATCGCGGTCAACCCGCAGGGCAAGGTGTACTCGGACGGTCACTTCGTCTTCTTCAACAACAAGCAGACCCCGGACAACACCATCGTCCACACCGGCGACAACCGCACCGGCGAGGGCGAGGGCGACGACGAGGCGATCAACGTCAACCTGGCCGGCCTCCCGGCGGACATCGACAAGATCGTCTTCCCGGTGTCGATCTACGACGCCGAGAACCGCAGCCAGAACTTCGGACAGGTGCGCAACGCGTACATCCGCATCCTCAACCAGGCCGGCGGCGCCGAGATCGCCCGCTACGACCTGTCCGAGGACGCGGCCACCGAGACCGCCATGGTCTTCGGCGAGCTGTACCGCAACGGCGCCGAGTGGAAGTTCCGCGCCGTCGGCCAGGGCTACGCCTCGGGCCTGACGGGCATCGCCCAGGACTTCGGCGTCAACGTCTGACGGACGCTCCGCGCCGCGCTTCGGAGCCCCCGGCCCGCCTTCCCGGCGGCCGGGGGCTCCGGCACGGGCAGGGCACGTTCCAGGGCTTCAGGGCTTCAGGGCTTGGAAGGCCGTGCCGGCTTCCCCTCCCCGTACAACCAGTCCGACCAGACCCCGTCGAAGTCCTTGTCCGGGGCCGACCTCTCCACGTACGCCGTGAAGTCGGCGGTGTCCGCGTTGCCGTGGCGGTGGTCCGCCGCCCAGCCGCGGAGGAGTGCGCGGAAGGCGTCGTCGCCGACCGTCCGCCGGACCCTGTGCAGGACCATCGCGCCGCGCTGGTGGACGGGGACACCGAAGACGCGCGCCGCGTCGGGCGGTCGCGCGGGCGGGAACGCCCGGATCACCTCGTTCGTCGCCGCGTCGGGGAAGTACGTCCCGGCGTACATCGCGTCGAAGGTCTCCTGAGCGGTGCCGCCCTCGTGATCTTCCCGCCACCGCCACTCCGCGTAGGTCGCGAACCGTCACCGCCGCCGTCACCGCCGCGGTCACGAGGGCGACGGCGGCGAGCGGACGAGGGCCGTGGGGGCGGCGGGGGTCACGGGGCCGGGAGCGGAGGCGCATCCCGCGATCCCAGGAAGAACACGGCCGCACACCACGGAACGACCCCGGCGGCCCCGCAGGCGTCGAGCCCCGTCCCTCCCCTGCACCGTCCGCCGCCGCCGCACCGCGTCCGCCGTGACACCATCACCTCCGTGCTCGACATCGGCTATGCCCTCTCCAATCGCTTCCCCGACCCGCCGCAGACCGACTACCGCCGCGCGGACGTCCACGCCCTGCGGCACGACCTCTTCTGCGGTGACGTCTACCTCGCCGACACCAAGGAGGACCGGGAACTGTCCACAGCCTGGGGATGGGTGCCGGTGCTCGACTTCGCCTGGGCCCTGTGCGACATCGTGGAACGCGTCGACCAGGACCCGGCCGGTTCCCGCGCCTCCCGCCCCCAGTACGCGGAACTGGACTTCACCGAATCCACCGACCGGCTGCTCTTCGAACGCCGCTTCGGCTGGGTCGACATCGAGGCCGAGTGGCTGCCGGCGGACGAACCGCCCCTGACCTTCTCCCACGCCGAACTCCGCCGCGAGGCCCGCGACTTCCTGCACGACCTGCTCGCCGACCTCATCGACCTGCACGAGGACCTGGGCGAGAACCCGGCCGTCTGGACCCTCCAGGCCCGCTATCCCCGCCTCACGTAACCCACCGCGCCCCTCCGCCCTCCTCCTTCTCTCCGCCCACACCCCTGCCCCCTCAGCCCCTCAGCCCTCCACCCGGATCCCCAGCTCCCCCGCCAGCACCGGTGCCAGATCCAGCAGCTGCCCCGTACTGATCACCGCCCCCGCCAGTCGGTCCACACCCCGGGCGATCTCCAGCGAAGCGGCACCGCGCAGATCGACGTCCGTCAGCGTGGCCCCGCTGAGATCCGCGCCCTTCAGCGCGCAGTCCACGAACTCCACCCGCTCCAGCCGCGCCCCGCCGAAGTCCGGCTCGACCAGCACACAGCTCTCGAAGACGACGTCCCTGAGCCGCGCGGACCGCAGATTCAGGAAATCGATCTTCCCGCCCCGGACCAGCACCCGCTCCAGCTCCGCCCCGTGCAACTGGGTCCCCCCGAGACGCGCGTCCGTCATCTCGACGTCGCGCAGCGTCGCCCCGGAGAGATCCGTACCCACACCCCGCACACCGGCGAGGACCGAGTCCAGCACCCGGGCCCTGGACAGCCGCGTCTCGTCCAGCGCGCACCCCCTCAGCACGCAGTCCATGAACCGCGCCCCCGCGCCGTCCTGCGCCGAGAGGTCCGCCTCGCGGAACTCCAGCCCGTCGTAATCCCCGTCCGGCTCCAGCTCGTCCCCCTCGTACCGCTCCGGCTCCGGCAGCCGCAGCTCCGGACGCCGTGCGCCCTTCACCCCCGCACCGCCCATACCGCCCGCCGGCACCGCTCGCCTCACCATGCCCTCATCCTGCACTCCCCCACTGACAATCGGCCTGACCTGCGAAGACCTCGAACCTGTCACATTCCGGGGCCCTGGGACGTCGTAGCCACGAGTGACCGGAACCACCGGAGAGAGAACCACCGGAGACGGGACCGGATCCACCACCGCCAGGCGCGCCCCCGACCGAGGGAGAACCCAGCCATGCACCGCATCACCGTCATCGGCGGCGGCTTCGCCGGACTGACCGCGGCCATCACCGCCGCCGAGGCAGGAGCCAAAGTCACCCTCCACGAAGCGCACCACACCCTCGGCGGTCGTGCCCGCACCGCCGAGGCCCCCTACCGGACCAACGAGGGCCCCCACGCCCTCTACAGCGGCGGCCCGCACTGGTCCTGGCTCCGGCAACGCGACCTCATCGGCCCCCTCGCGCCCCTCCCGCCCCGGGAAGCCGCCCGCCTCCGGCTCCGCCACCACGGCACCCTGCACCGCGTCCCGCCCCTCGCCATGCTGAAGCTGCTGCGCCGCGCCCATGCCCATGCCCCCGTCGACACCGACTTCCGTACCTGGGCCACCGGCATCGCCGGCGAGGAGGGCGCGCGCGCCGCCGCCCACTACTGTGCCGTCGCCCTCTTCCACCACGACCCCGGCTCCCTCTCCGCCGCCTTCGTCCAGGAACGCCTGCGCCGCGCCACCAAGCTGCCGCCGGAGGCCCACTACCCGCGCGGCGGCTGGGGCGGCCTCATCGACCGCATGGCCTCCCGCGCCTGGAACCTGGGCGTCCGCATGGAGACCCTGTCCCGCGCGGACACGCTCCCCACGGACACCCCGGTCGTCGTCGCCACCTCCCTGAACGCCGCCCGCTACCTCCTCGGCGACCCCGCCCTCACCTGGCCGAGCGGCCGCACCGTTCTCGTCGACCTCGCCCTGCGCACCCGGCGCGGTGACGCGTTCGTCGTGTCCGACCTGGACGCACCCGGCTGGCTGGAGCGGTTCACCGCCCAGGACCGCACCCTCGCCCCCGCCGGCGAACAGCTCCTCCAGGGCCAGATCCCCCTCGCCCCGCACGAGACCAAGGCCGACGGCGTGGCCCGCGCCGAGGAACTCCTGGATCTGGGCTACCCGGGCTGGCGGGAGCGCGTCACCTGGCGGCGGGAGGCGGTGGCGAACGGGCGCACCGGCGCCGTCGACCTGCCCGGCACCAGCTGGCACGACCGGCCCTCCGTCGACCGCGGCGACGGCGTCTACCTCGCGGGCGACCAGGTCGCCGCCCCCGGTGTGCTCTCCGAGGTCTCCTTCAACAGCGCCCTCACGGCCGTCTCCCTCGCCCTCGGCCGGCACGAGCTTGACCTCAAGCGGGCTTGAGGTTGAACAGTGGGCCCCACCACAGCGACCACGCCGAGCCGGTACCCGGTCCGGGCGGTCCGGGCGGTCCGGGCGGTCCGGGCGGTCACCCGGGCCGACTTCCGAACCGGCGTCCCGGACCGGCGTCCCGGACCATGCCCCCAGGAGACGCCCATGCACGCCATCCGCCTGTACGCCTTCGGCCCCGCCGAGAACCTCACCCACGAACAGGTCCCGGATCCGCGGCCGGGCCCCGGCCAGGTGCGTATCACCGTCCGGGCCGCCGGGGTCCACCTCCTGGACACCGCCCTGCGCCAAGGCCATCAGGGGCCCGCGCCCACACCCACCGCCCTGCCCACCGTCCCCGGCCGCGAGGTCGCCGGAGTCGTCGACGCCCTCGGCGACGGCACGCCCGCGGACTGGCTCGGCAAGCGCGTCGTCGCCCACCTCGGATTCGTCCCGGGCGGCTACGCGGAGCTGGCCGTCACGGACGCCGACCGCCTGCACGAGATCCCGGAGCGCCTGGACTTCGCCCAAGCCGTCGCCATGATCGGCACCGGCCGCACGGCCATGGGCATCGTGCAGTTCGCCGAACCCGGCCCCGGGGACGTGGTCGTCGTCCCCGCCGCGGCCGGCGGCATCGGCACCCTCCTCGTGCAGTACGCCAAGAACGCGGGTGCCACCGTCATCGGCCTCGCCGGAGGCCCCGAGAAGACCGCCCGGGTCTCGGCGAACGGCGCCGACCTCGCCGTCGACTACGCGGACCCGGCCTGGACCGCACGCCTCTCCGCCCACGAGGGCAAAGTGACCCTGGTCTACGACGGCGTGGGCGGCGGCATCGCCCGCGCGGTCGTCGCCCTGCTCGCCCCCGGCGGTCGCCACCTCGTCTTCGGCTGGTCCGCCCAGGGCCTCGACAGCACCGACCCCTACCTCGTCGACGGCGTTTCCCTCAACGTTCTCGGCCCCGCGATGATGCGCAGAGCAGGCGGCCCCCACCCCGTACGCACCCTCGAACTGCGTGCCCTCACCGAAGCCGCCGAAGGCCGGCTCACCCCCGCCGTCCACCGCTTCCCCCTCGCCGAGGCCGCCACCGCCCACCGCGCCCTGGAGAACCGGGGCACGACCGGAAAGGTCGTCCTGGAGCCGTGAGCGCCGTACTACGGTGCCCACCGTGATCGACGTACCCGAGGAACTCGCGGCGGCACAGGAGAAGTTCAACGGGGAGGCGGGCCGCGCCTTCGTCTCCCGGCTGCCCGGTCTGGCCGCCGCCTTCCTGGAGTACTGGCACCTGCACGTCACCGGCGCGCCGATGCACGGCGTGAGCGCCCTGGTTCTCCCCGTCGACCGCGCGGACGGCACACCGGCCGTGCTGAAGCTCCAGATCCTGGACGAGGAGACCGAGGGCGAACCGGTCGCCCCGCGGATCTGGGACGGCGACGGAGCGGTCCGCCTGCTGGAGCACGACACGCCCACCGGCACCATGCTCCTGGAACGCCTCGACCCCTCCCGGATGCTCTCCCGCCTCCCGGACGCCCACGAGTCCGTCCTGGTGATCGCCCGCCTCCTCGCCCACCTCACCACCACCCCCGCCCCGCCGGGCATGCGCCGTCTCGGCGACCTCGCCCGCGCCATGCTGGAGCGGACCCCCCGGGCCCTGGACCGCGTCCCGGACCCGGCGGCCCGCCGCATCCTCACCCACTGCGCGGCGGCCGTACGGGAGGTCGTGGACGAGCCCGGCGACCGCCTCCTGCACTGGGACCTGCACGAGGAGAACGTCCTGGCAGCCGACCGTGCCGACTGGCTCGCCATCGACCCCAAGCCGCTGGCCGGCGACCCCGGCTTCGACCTCTGGCCGGCCCTGGCCAACCGCTTCGACGCCGACGACGTCCGCTGGCGCTTCGACGCGATGACCGACGTCCTCGGCCTGGACCGCGAGCGGGCCCGCGCGTGGACGTACGGCCGGCTGCTGCAGAACTGCCTCTGGGACATCGAGGACGGCCGCCCCCTGGAGGACCGCCAACTGGAGATCGCCCGCCGCCTGGGCGGGCGTATGCCCTGAAGCTCCCCGGGCTGCCGACCGGGCGGCAGCCCGAGCAAGGCGGGTCCGGGATGGCAGAAAGGGTGGGACATTCGTCATTGCGGCCATCGTGGCCACTGCGAAGAATGAATGCCAGACGCCGTTTCCCCTGACCGGTGAGATGCACGAGTTCGGCCGTCGGCCGGTCACGCGACGCGCCGCGCGGAAGACGTCTTCATGCCCGGTCGGAGCCCTCCGTCGAGACCGGAACCAGGACCGGCGACGGCCGCACCGCCCGCGCCCGCCGTCGACGCCGCGTCCTCTGCACGAAAAACCCCAGGTCAGAACGTGTTGACCTGGGGTTTCAGTGGAACCCCCTGTCGGATTCGAACCGACGACCTACGCATTACAAGTTGTCCGGTCTTGGTCCGAGGGCGTCCACCGCAATCCAGCATGAGCGCCAAAGCGCAGGTCAGCGGCTCTGGCAGACAACTGCGGACCCCCATGCACACTCCCAGATTCTCGCTTGAGTGAGACCCGCAGTGAGACCGCCACCTGAGCCGAGAGCGCCTCGTGTCTATGCGTGATCGCCATCCACGCGACTCCAGCAGTTGTTGCGCTTGCTTCGAATATTGCGGATACTCTTAGTAGTGAGGCAGCACTGAACACAGTCGAAGACCACCAACAACCCGCCACCGCCCTTACGGCAGTGTTCCCCTGGCCGCGCCAACGACCACGGGATCCACTGCCGTGACTGGCCCGCCGCACCGCCAAGCGGCGACTGACCTCCATGCCCTCACGGCAGTGTTCCCCTGGCCGCGCCAACGACCACGGGATCCACTGCCGTCGCCAGCCCGCCGCACCGCCAAGCGGCGGACTCTTGGCGCCCACCCACAGCATCTAGGGGCGCGCAAATGACCAAGATTGACATCCGTCCGGTGAAGCTTCCGGACGACAAGCAGGAAACCGCGAACCATGCACTTGCACGGGTTCGGACCTACCTGGCCGAACATCAGAATGCATCTCAAATCCGCGTCAACGTACAAGACGGAGGCGACCGTGAGCCCTTGGTCCTCCCTCGGGAGGTTGTAGAACTCCTCGCATCGCTCCTCGCCCACCTGGGTGCCGGCCGCGGCGTCTCCATCGTCCCTTCCGACGCTGAGCTCACCACCCAGCAAGCCGCCGACATGCTCAACGTGTCCCGCCCCTTCCTCATCGGCCTCTTGGACGCCGGTGAGATCAAGTACCGGACCGTTGGCACCCACCGCAGAATCACCGCGTCGTCTTTGCTGGAGTATCAGCGCAAGGACGACCACCGTCGCCGACTGGTGGCTGATGAACTCACCCAGCTCGGCCAGGAGATGGGAATGTTCTAGGTCATGGCTTTCACCGCCGTCTACGACGCCAATGTTCTGTATCCGAGCACCTTGCGCGACGTTCTCATCCGCGTAGCGCAAGCCGGCTTGGTGCAGGCGAAGTGGACGGATCAGATCCTCGACGAGACCTTCCGCAACCTGAAGGAGAAGCGACCCGACCTGGACCCGCACAAGTTAGATAAAACGCGGGCCCTGATGGCAGGCTCAATCCGTGACGTTCTGGTCAAAGGGCACGAACCGCTGGTCGAAATAGTCGACTTGCCTGACCCTGACGACCGACACGTCCTGGCAGCCGCTATCCGCGCGAAAGCGCAAGTCATCGTCACGTTCAACCTGAAGGACTTCCCCGCGAGCAAGCTGTCCGCATGGGACGTACAGGCTGTCCACCCAGACGCTTTCATCGAAGCGCAAGTGGACCTGTCGCCTCAGTTGGTTTACGCAGCCCTGACGCAGATAGCAGACACGTGGAGGGTTCCTCCAAACGCGGTGGTCGCTGATGTGATCGCCACATTGGAGAGGGAAGGCCTGGTGGCGGCAGCCGCAGCGCTGCGAGCCTTGACCTAACTGCCTGGTGGGCAGCCGCGTCCCTGCCGATTCCGGCGGGGACACGGCTGTACTGGCAACGAGGGGGAAGACGGCCGTGCCCCCTTCTGCCAACGCGGACAAAAACTGAGACGGGCTGGTCCAGCAGTTCGAGACGGGATCACGTAGCACCTCACCTGTGAGTTGGGGCGTGCAGCACTCTTCGGACCACGACGATGGCTTTCAAGACCGCGAGTGAGCCCCGCCCCAAAGCAACTGTGACCAGTCGTTTCTCCACTGACGCCACCTCAGTAAGCGTCTTCCTGGCCAGAGGTTGGCAACAGGGTCGTCATGTCACCGTTCCGCAGCGCCTTCGTCGACTGGGCAACGTCTGAGGCCCGTAGTCCTACAGGAGCAAGGCCACCACCTGTCACTCACAGCGACCGCCTGGTCTCGATAGATGCCCCGGCCCTTGGCGAGGGTGCCCCGAACCGTGCCCGGAGGGCTGTTCGAGCCACGCGCGTGCCTGCCCGGAGCGCAAAGGCGGCGGTCTCGTCTTTACGCGGCCGAAGACCAGGAAGAGCAGAAACGCCGGCCCCATCCCGCCGCCGTTCATTCCGTTCCTGCGTGAGCACCAGGCGCAGCAGGAGGAGATGCGTGCGGCGGCCGACGAGCTATGGCAGGAACACAAACTGGTCTTCACCCGGCCGGACGGCCGTCCCCTGGACCCGCGCCAGGACTGGGCGGGATTCAAGGAGCTGCTCGCCGAAGCCGACATCGATAATCGCCGCCTTTACGACGGAAGCCGCCATACCTCCGGCACGATCCTGAACGAACTCGGTGTGGACATGCCGACCATCATGGAGATCCTGCGGCACACCCGGATCGGCCAGAGCCGCCGGTACGTGAAGGGCCGGCCCCACCTCTCGAAGGACGCGATGCGCCGCGTGGGAGACGCCTTCATGCCCCGTCCGGAGTCCCCTGCTGAGACCAGAACGGAGACCGGCGACGGCCGCACCGCCCGCGCCCGCCGTCGACGCCGCGTCCTCTGCACGAAAAACCCCAGGTCAGAACGTGTTGACCTGGGGTTTCAGTGGAGCCCCCTGTCGGATTCGAACCGACGACCTACGCATTACAAGTGCGTTGCTCTGGCCATCTGAGCTAAGGAGGCGCCGCGTACGCGCGGAGTGCGCGAGGGCGGGTCCACTGTACACAGAGCGGCTTTCACCGAGCCACGCGCTTGAGGGCGGCGGGGCCGGTCCGCTCACTCCCGCCCGCTCACTCCAGTCCGTACGCGAAGGTGTACGGCACCTTCGTCTCCCCGTGCCGGTAGGTGAACTCGCCGGTGCCGCGCAGCCCGGCCAGTTCCCCGGTGCCCGAGCCCTCGGCGACCTCGAAGGAGCAGTGGACGGTCCCGTCGGGGTCGAAGCGTCCGCGCTCCTCGAGGACGAAGGTGCCCTCACGCCCGTCGACCCGGCCGCGGACGAGTTCCATTCCGGCGAAGGAGCCGGTGGTGCCGGTCAGGTAGGAGATGGCGTAGTCGCAGGTCGTGGACTCGGCCTCGATGCCGCCCGTGAAGGCGTTGGTGACGGTGGCGTGCGCGAGCCGGGGGTGGGTGTCCTCCGGGCCCACGGGGACCTCCTTCCAGTCGGCGAAGGTGAAGTGGCCGGTGGTCCGGATGGTGGGCATGGAGGTGCTCCTTCGGTCGTGCCGCCGGCGAGGACGGTCCCGCGCCGGCCCGGCACGACCATCCTGGGAGCCGTACCTGACATCTCCTGTCAGGTACGTCCGGGGCGGGGGAGAATGCGTCCCGTGCGTGCCGACCGGCTTCTCTCCCTGCTCCTGCTGCTGCAGAACCGCGGCCTGATGACCGCACCCGAACTCGCGGCGGAGCTGGAGGTCTCGGTGCGCACCGTGTACCGGGACATCGAGGCGCTCGGCGCGTCCGGGGTGCCGGTCCGCGCCGAGCGCGGGCCGGAGGGCGGCTACCGCCTGATGGAGGGGTACCGCACCCGGCTGACCGGGCTGACGGACGCGGAGGCCGGTTCGCTGTTCCTGGCCGGGCTGCCGGGACCGGCCAGGGATCTCGGCCTGGGTGCCGTGCTGGCGAGCGCCCAGCTGAAGGTGGAGGCCGCCCTGCCCGGCGAACTCGCGGATCAGGCCCGGCGGGTGCGTGAGCGGTTCCATCTGGACGCCCCCGCCTGGTTCCGCGACGCGGACCCGGTGCCGCACCTGGAACGGATCGCCGGGGCGGTGTGGGAGCGACGGGTGCTGAGAACCCACTACCGGCGCTGGCGGGGCGAGGTGCGCCGGGAGGTGCGTCCCCTGGGGCTCGTGCTGAAGGGCGGCATCTGGTACCTCGTGGCGCTGTCCGAGGACGTCGTGCGCACCTACCGGGTGTCGCGTTTCCAGGCGGTGGAGGAGACGGTCGACGTGTTCACCCGCCCCGCCGGGTTCGCTCTCGCCGCGTACTGGGCGGAGTCCTCCCGGCGGATGGAGGCGGCGCTGCGGCAGGACACCGCCCGGCTGCGGCTCTCGCCCCGCGGACAGAAGCTGCTGCCGATGCAGTTCGGGGCGGCGGGCGTGCGGGCGCTGCGGGACGCGGGGCCGCCGGACGGCGAGGGCTGGGTCGAGGTGGACCTGTCCGTCGAGTCGGAGGCGGTCGCCACCGGCGACCTGCTCCGACTCGGCACCGAGGCGGAGGTGCTCGGTCCGCCGGTACTGCGGCAGGCGGTCGCGGGGGCCGTGGCGGTCCTCGCCGGGCGTTACGCGGCCGGAGGGTGACGCCCGGCATGCGAAAGTTTCCGCGAAGTTCACAGGGCCGCGGGTACTGACAGACCAGGTGAACGCCGGGTACCGTCCTGTGCCAGTTCACCCTCGTGGACTGCACCACACGGAACCACAACGGAACATCCCGTCGTGGCACCACCTTCCTACTCGGATCGTCCGGCACGTTCCTGCCGGTAGAAGGGGGCCCTTCACCATGGCCACTGTCACGTTCGACAAGGCGACCCGGATCTACCCCGGTTCGACCAAGCCCGCCGTGGACGCGCTCGAGATCGACATCGAGGACGGGGAGTTCCTCGTGCTGGTCGGCCCGTCCGGCTGCGGCAAGTCCACCTCGCTCCGCATGCTCGCGGGGCTCGAGGACGTCAACGGCGGCGCCATCCGCATCGGCGACCGCGACGTCACGCACCTGCCGCCGAAGGACCGGGACATCGCCATGGTGTTCCAGAACTACGCGCTGTACCCGCACATGACGGTCGCCGACAACATGGGCTTCGCGCTCAAAATCGCCGGCGTCAACAAGGCGGAGATCCGGCAGAAGGTCGAGGAGGCCGCGAAGATCCTCGACCTGACGGAGTACCTGGACCGCAAGCCGAAGGCGCTCTCCGGCGGTCAGCGCCAGCGTGTCGCCATGGGCCGCGCCATCGTGCGTGAGCCGCAGGTGTTCCTCATGGACGAGCCGCTGTCCAACCTGGACGCCAAGCTCCGTGTGTCCACCCGTACGCAGATCGCCTCGCTCCAGCGCCGCCTGGGCATCACCACGGTCTACGTCACCCACGACCAGGTCGAGGCCCTGACCATGGGCGACCGGGTCGCGGTCCTCAAGGACGGTCTGCTCCAGCAGGTCGACACCCCGCGCAACATGTACGACAGGCCCGCCAACCTCTTCGTGGCCGGCTTCATCGGTTCCCCGGCGATGAACCTCGTCGAGGTGCCGATCACCGACGGCGGCGTGAAGTTCGGCAACTCGGTGGTCCCGGTGGACCGCGACGCGCTGGCCGCCGCCACCGACAAGACCGTCACGGTCGGTGTCCGCCCCGAGCACTTCGACGTGGCCGGTGCCGAGTCCGACCAGGGCCTCGCGGTCACCGTCAACGTGGTGGAGGAGCTGGGCTCCGACGCGTTCGTGTACGGCACCGCCCAGGTCGGCGACGAGTCCAAGGACCTCGTCGTCCGCGTCGGCGGCCGCAACGTGCCGGAGAAGGGCAGCACGCTGTGCGTCGTGCCGCGGTCCGGCGAGAGCCACGTGTTCTCGACGTCGTCCGGCGCGCGCCTGTCCGACTGAGCCGGGCATCGTCGCATCCGAAACACGACGACCCGGGTAATTCACCCGAGTTGATGAAGAGGGCCCCGCAGTTCGCTGCGGGGCCCTCTTCGTTGCGTCTTCATTGTCGATAAATACCCCGGCATATCGGCCATTTCGAGGAGTGTGCGTCAACGCGCTACCCGGGAATCGCCCCTGTCATGTCACCCGAACCGGTGACTGAATGTCTCCATGCCATTACCGGACGCTACCCTCACACGCGTGAAGCACTCCACTAACCCTCAGACGCGACGCGGCCGGGGCCCCGCCCGCCGGGTCGGCCGCACCCTCGCCTTCGTCCTGCCCGTGGTCCTGGTGTTCTCCGGAACCCTCGCGGTCGCCCGGGTCAACTGGTCGGGGAGCCCTTCGAGTCCGGTCCTCGCCGCCGCCGACACCGCCGTGTCCGGGGCCTCCTCGTCCGGCGCGTCCTCGCGTACCGCCGAACGGGCCCCGCACGAGGTCCTGCGGGACAGGCTCCTGGTCGAGTTGCAGGAGGAGAACCCGGGCGTCGCCCTCACCCACCTCCAGCAGGCGGTGAACGACCGCCCGTCGCTGGCGCGGCACTGCACGTCGATCGCGCGTGCGCTCGGCAAGGCGGCGGTCCGGGTGTACGGCCCCACCAGGGCCCAGTCCTACACCCGTCCGGTCTGCGACACCTCCTTCGCGTCGGGGGTGCTCACCGCCCACGGCTGAGCCCACGCCCGCCCCGCCGCCAGGCTCCCGGCCGGCTCCTCGCCGGGCCCTTCTGCGGGGCCCCTCGGCCGGACCTTTCAGCAACTCCTCGGCCGGGCCCGCCGTCTGTCCCGCAGGCAGCGGGGCGTTGCCCGCCCCGGGGCCCCCGGTCCGGCCCTCAGGGCGCCACGTACAGTGCGCTCATGACCCATCCGAGCGCCGCGTCGCGCCCTGTTCAAGCCGTCGTCCTGGCCGGTGGGCAAGGCTCCCGGCTCCGTCCGTACACCGACGACCGGCCCAAGCCGATGGTCGAGATTCCCGGTACGGGAACCCCGATCATCGGCCATCAGCTCTCCTGGCTCGCCGAGGAGGGCGTGACGGATGTCGTCGTCTCCTGCGGTCATCTCGCCGAGGTGCTGCAGGAGTGGCTGGAGACCGTCGATCTGCCGCTCTCCGTCACCACCGTCGTCGAGACGGAACCGCTCGGCCGCGGCGGCGGTCTGCGGTACGCGGCCGCCCGCCTGCCGCACCCGGACCAGCCCTGGTACGCCACGAACGGCGACATCTGGACCCGTTTCTCGCTGCGCGACATGGCGGACTTCCACACCGAGCGGGACGCCGTCGCGACCCTCGCTCTGGCCCGCCCGCGCCTTCCGTGGGGCGCGGTGCAGACCGACGGGTTCGGTCACATCACCGACTTCATAGAGTCGCCCCCGTCGCCGTTCGAGATCAACGCGGGGGTGTACGTCTTCTCCCCCGAGTTCGCCGGTCTGCTGCCGGAGCGCGGCGACCACGAGCGCACCACGTTCCCGCGGCTGGCCCGTGAGCGCCGGCTGGCCGGGTTCCCGATCCCGCAGGGCTCCTACTGGCGGGCGATCGACACCGCGAAGGACCTGACGGAGGCGGCGAAGGAACTGGCCTCCCAGAGCCGCTGAGTCCCCGCGCCGGCCCCCCAAGCCACACCGCCCTCCAGCCACCCCGCCCTCCAGCCACACCGCCCTCCAGCCACACCGTCCCGGCTCGACGACGGGGTCCCGCACGTCACTCCGTGCGGGACCCCGTCGTCTTCGCGCCTGTGCCGGGCGGCCGGGCGGCCTATCCCAGCAGCCCGCCCACGAGTCGGCCGGGCTGCTCGGGCGCCGGGCCCTCGTCCCCGCCCCCGCCCCCGTCCCCGCCGCCTCCGCCGTCGCTCGGGGCGCCGCTGTCGCCGCCGCCTCCGGTGGTGCCGCCCGTGGTGGCGCCGGCGCTGGTGCTCGGGGCCTGTTCCACCGGGGACGACTGCTGGGGCGGGGCCTCGCCGGTGGTGCCCTGGGTCTGGCTGGGCGCGCCGGTGACACCACCGCCGGTGTCGAGGGTCGCGTCGGGGGTGGCGGCGTCCTCGGACGGACCGGCGCTGCCGGCTCCGGAAGTGGCGCCCTCGGTGGGTGAGGTGGAGGCGGACGGGGTCCCCTCCCGGCGCTCGCCGGGCTCCTGCGGAAGCGGGGAGCCGGGGAGTTCGTTGCGCGGGGCCTCGCCGGGGCCGGGGACGACCACGCGGTCGGCGTCACGCACGGCGCCGCCGAGCAGCGAGCCGGTGAGCAGGGTGAGTCCGCAGACGACGACGGTGACGAGGGCACCGCGGCGCAGCACGTAGCGGCGCAGGTCCCAGAGGTCGGAGCGGGGTCCGAGGCGGCGCCAGGCGCGGGCGACGAGGCGGCCGTCGACGGAGTAGACGGGAGCACCGGCGATGATCAGCGGGGACCAGGCCGCGAGGTAGATGATGTCGGGCACGTCGTAGGCGGGGGCGCTCTTCCAGCTGACGGTGACCAGCAGCGCGGCGGAGAGCAGGGCGCCGATGACGGCGCCGACGCGCTGCCAGCAGCCGAGGATGGTGAGGACGCCGACGATCACCTGGAGGAAGGCGACGAGGAGTCCGGCGCCGATGGGGTGTTCGAGGGCGAACTGCTGGAGCGGCTGGGCGACTTCCCACGGGTGCAGGGTCTTGAGCCACGTCACCATGGAGCCGCGCTCGCCGCCGTCGAAGTAGAGCGGGTCGCAGAGTTTGCCCATGCCGGCGTAGATGGAGACGAAGCCGAGGAAGAGGCGCAACGGGAGCAGGACGACCCCGAGGTTCATCCGGCGGCCGGGGTAGTAGGCGTGCCGGGCCGGGTCGTCGCCGTGGCGCCTGGCGCGGCGGCCGCCGGTGTTCGGGTCGGTGGTGGTCCGGTGCCCGCCGGTGTCCCCGAGGTCGCCGCTGTCGTAGTCCTGTTCGTCGTATCCCTGCCGGCCGTAACCCTGCTCGTCGTAGTCCTGGTCCCCGTAGCCCTGGTCCCCGTAGCCCTGGCCGCCGTACGCCGGTTCGTCGTAGGCGCTGCCGACGGTGCGCATGGGGGGCAGCAGGGGCTGCCGGCCGCCGTGGGTGCGCTGGGGGCCGACGACGGGCGTTTCGAGGGTCTGGGCGGCCGGGTCCTCGGCGTAGCCGTAACCGTCGCCGGGACGGGGGACGACCTGGGTGGCGCCGGCGTCGGTGAACGGTTCGTCGGCGTGGCGGACGCCTTCGTGCCGCATGGTCTGGAGGAGCCGGTGCGCGCCGGTGTCGTCGGGGGCCGAGCGGCCGCTCCAGACGACGGGGCGCCGACGGGCCGCGGACCGGCCCGGGGCGCCCACGGTGGTGACGACGGGGATGCGGGCCGTGTCCTCGGCCGCGATCAGGTGCCGTGCGATCCGCTGGGATTGGACGCGTCGGTTCGAGACGCCCAGCTGCACGCGGAAGCTGGCGTGATTGACGATGACCTGCGCCGGATCGCTCGGCACCTTCACCATGCTCAGCGCGGGAGCGTCGTCGAGTCCCGACGAGCGGTCCCCCGTAGGTGTGCGGGGTGTTCTGGTGTCCACACTCATCTAACCGAGTGACCCGACGTTAGGACACTGCCTTGACGCGCCGGATGTGTCCGGACCGCGTCAAGCATGTCCCCCACCCGTCCGGACAACCTGGAATACCCCGTACGGGTGAAGGTGTCGAACGGTCTTTCAGGCGCGGCGGCGTGCCGCCTCGTACAGCACGACTCCCGCCGCCACACCGGCGTTGAGGGATTCGGTGCCGCCCGGCATCGGGATCCGCACCCGGAAGTCGCAGGTCTCGCCGACGAGTCGGGAGAGCCCCTTGCCCTCGCTGCCGACGACGATCACCACGGGGCCCGCCAGCGCCCCCAGTTCGCCGACCTCGGACTCTCCGTCGGCGGCCAGCCCGACGATCGCGATCCCCGCCTTCTTGTACGCCTCCAGGGTGCGCGTCAGGTTGGTGGCCCGCGCGACGGGCGTACGGGCGGCGGCACCGGCGGACGTCTTCCAGGCGCCGGCGGTCATCCCGGCGGCGCGCCGTTCGGGGACGACGACGCCGTGGCCGCCGAAGGCGGAGACGGAGCGGACGACGGCGCCGAGGTTGCGCGGGTCGGTGACACCGTCGAGGGCGACGATCAGCGGGTCCTGGCCCGCGTCGTGGGCGCCCGCGACGAGGTCCTCGGGGTGCGCGTACTCGTAGGGCGGGACCTGGAGGACCAGGCCCTGGTGGTTCAGCCCGTTGGTCATCCGGTCGAGTTCGGGGCGGGGCGCCTCCATGAGGTTGATGCCGCCGCGCTCGGCCGCGAGCTGGAGCGCCTCGCGCACCCGCTCGTCGTTGTCGATGAACTGCTGGACGTACAGCGTGGAGGCGGGCACGCCCTCGCGCAGTGCCTCGACGACGGGGTTGCGCCCGACGACGAGTTCGGAGGTCGAGCGTCCGCCGCCGCGCCGCTGCGGGGCGCGGCCGACGGTCCGGCGGGCCTTCGCCTGGGCGATGCGCTGCTTGGCGTGCCCCTTGCGCATCTCGGCGGGGGGCGTGGGCCCCTTGCCCTCCAGGCCCCGGCGCCGCTGGCCGCCACTGCCGACCTGCGCGCCCTTCTTGCCGGACATGCGGCGGTTGTTCGCGGCCATGATGTACCCGTCTCCATGAAGTCGTGCGTGCGTACGGATCTGCGTACGCGCGTCGGTGTTGCGTCTGTCACGCCGGTGTGTCGGTGTTACGTCTATGCAGTGTGCCGCCCGGAGGCCCGGACGGCACACTCGATCTTGCGGCCGTGCTGGGGCCGTGCCGCGGCCGCACGTCCGCGTCAGCGTGGGCCGAGGCTCCAGCGTGGACCCTGCGGACCGTCCTCGATGACCAGTCCGGACTGGCCGAGCTGGTCGCGGATGGCGTCCGCGGTGGGCCAGTCCTTGCGGGCCCGGGCGGCCTCGCGCTGGTCGAGGACCATGCGGACGAGGCTGTCGACGACGCCGTTCAGATCGTCGCCGCGGCCGGCATCGCCGGCCCAGTGCGCGTCGAGGGGGTCCAGGCCGAGGACGGCGAGCATGGCGCGCACCTCGGCGAGGCGGGCGACGGCCGCTTCCTTGTCGTCGGCGGCCAGCGCGCTGTTGCCCTGCCGGACGGTGGTGTGCACCACCGCCAGCGCCTGCGGTACGCCGAGGTCGTCGTCCATGGCCTCGGCGAAGGCGGGCGGCACCTCGGCGGCCGGTTCGACGGCGTCCGCGGTGCCGGTCAGCTCGCCGACCCGCTGGATGAAGCCCTCGATCCGCGAGAACGCGGACTCCGCCTCGTGCAGGGCCTCCTCGCTGTACTCGATCATCGAGCGGTAGTGCGGGGTGCCGAGGTAGTAGCGGAGCACGATGGGCCGCCAGCGCTTGACCATCTCGCTGACGAGCACCGAGTTGCCGAGCGACTTCGACATCTTCTCGCCGCTCATGGTGACCCAGGCGTTGTGCACCCAGTACCGGGCGAACTCGTCGCCGTAGGCCTTGGCCTGGGCGATCTCGTTCTCGTGGTGCGGGAAGATCAGGTCGAGGCCCCCGCCGTGGATGTCGAAGACGGGTCCGAGATATTTGTGCGCCATCGCCGAGCACTCGAGGTGCCAGCCGGGACGCCCGCGGCCCCACGGCGACTCCCAGCTCGGCTCTCCGGGCTTGACCGCCTTCCACAGGGCGAAGTCGCGCGGATCGCGCTTGCCGGTCTCGCCCTCGCCCGACGGCTGGAGCAGATTGTCGAGCTCCTGGTTGGACAGCTCCAGGTACTCGGGGAACGAGGTGACGGCGAAGTAGACGTTGCCGTCGGCCTCGTAGGCGTGGCCGCGCTCGATGAGGCCGCGCATCATCTCGACCATCTCGGTGATGTGGCCGGTGGCGCGCGGCTCGTAGGTCGGGGGAAGGCAGCCGAGGGCCTGGTAGCCGTCGGTGAAGGCGCGCTCGTTCTCGTAGCCGATGGACCACCAGGGGCGGCCCTGCTCCACGGACTTCGCGATGATCTTGTCGTCGATGTCCGTGACATTGCGGATGAACGTCGTGCGCAGACCGCGGTACTCGAACCAGCGGCGCATGATGTCGAAGTTCAGCCCCGAGCGGATGTGCCCGATGTGGGGTGCCGCCTGCACGGTGGCACCGCACAGGTAGATCGAGACACAACCCGGCTGGAGCGGGGTGAAGTCACGAATCTGCCGGGCGCTGGTGTCGTACAGGCGAATAGTCACCCCTCCAGGGTAGTCGGCCCGGGGCGGTGCCTCGCGCCCCTTTCCGCCGTCCTCGAACCGTGTTTCGGTCGGTCCTGGTCCGCGCGGACGGCGGTCAGCCCCGGTCCGTGCGGACGACGAGGGCGGTGGCGACGGCCATGAGTCCTTCGCCGCGGCCCGGGAAGCCGAGTCCGTCGGTGGTGGCGCCGGAGACCGACACGGGCGCCCCGGCGGCCTCGGAAAGGATCTTCTGGGCCTCGTCCCGGCGCTTGCCGATCCTGGGGCGGTCCCCGACGACCTGCACCGCGACGTTGCCGATCCGGAATCCGGCCGCCCGCACGATCCGCGCGGCCTCGGTCAGCAGGGTCACGCCGGAGGCGCCGGACCACTCGGGCCGCCCGGTGCCGAAGTGCTGTCCCAGGTCGCCGAGGCCGGCGGCGGAGAACAGGGCGTTGCACGCGGCGTGCGCCACGACGTCGGCGTCGGAGTGCCCGGCGAGTCCGGGCCCCTGGCCCTCCCACTTCAGGCCGGCGCACCACAGCTCCCGGCCGTCCTCGAAGGCATGGATGTCGGTACCGATGCCGACCTGCGGGAGGACGGGCTCGGCGTGGACGGCCTGCGCGCGTACGGCCTGCGGCTCAGAAGCCATCGTTGAGCCTCCTGCGGGCGAGGACCGCCTCGGCGAGGACGAGGTCGAGGGGGCGGGTGACCTTGAACGCCTCCTCGTGGCCGGGCACGGTGACGACGGCCAGGCCCAGCTGCTCGACCATGCTCGCGTCGTCGGTGACGTTGTCGGTCACCGTCTCGTGCGCGCGCACCAGGGTGGCCCGGTCGAAGCCCTGCGGGGTCTGCACGGCACGCAGCAGGGACCGGTCGGGGGTGGCGACCACGGGCTCCGGCTCTCCGGGGACGGCGGCGGGCTCGACCTGCTTGACGGTGTCGGCCAGCGGCAGCGCCGGGACCACGGCGGGGGCACCGTCGCGAACGGCCTCGACGACGGCGTCCACGGTGTCGACGGGGACCAGCGGGCGGGCCGCGTCGTGCACCAGGACGATGTCGAACCCGGGCGGCAGCGCGTCGAGGCCGAGTTTCACGGACTCCTGACGGGTCTCCCCGCCGGGGACGACGACGAACTCGGTGCGGTCGGGCAGCGCGTGCGCGTCGAGCAGCGTCCTGACCTCCGCGGCGCCCTCGGGCGGGGCCACGACGACGACCAGGGAGACGGCACGGGAATCGGCCATCGCGCGGACGGCGTGGATGAGCATGGGCGTGCCGCCCAGGGTGCGGAGCGCCTTGGGCGCGCCCGGACCGAGGCGCACACCCCGGCCGGCGGCCGGGATCACGGCCGCCGTGCGGGCGGCCGTACGGCCGGACACGGGCTGCGCCGGCGACTGCGGGAGTGGCTCGTCAGACATCGGTTCCTGTCAGGTTTGTGTGCTGGATCCGAGTGGGTATGGCCTGGGCGTAGCCCTTGCTCCCGAAGCGGGGGAAGTGCCGGGCGTACCGCCTTGACCAGCCCCTTCCGTGACCCTGGTCGGGTCGGCCGCCCGGACCCGGCACGGGTGCGGGGAAGCGCGGCGGGTGCGAAGCGTACGGGCTGGGCGGCATACGGACGGTGTCACCTACGGATGATGTCGATGATGTCCGGGTACGAACATGCCGCAGCGCCCGGCGACTTCACACACGTCATCGGGCACCGCGGCATTTCGATGTGCTGGTCCTCGAGGTGCACATGGAATTCGGTGTGCTATCGAGCACCGGGCGACGAAGCTCCGTGCGTGCCCCGCCTGCTGCGCTTTCCTCGCCTCAGGAGGCGAGGACCTCGTCGAGGAGAGCCTCGGCCTTGTCCTCGTTGGTCTTCTCCGCGAGAGCGAGCTCGCTGACCAGGATCTGGCGCGCCTTGGCGAGCATGCGCTTCTCACCGGCGGAGAGACCGCGCTCACGCTCACGACGCCACAGGTCACGCACGACTTCCGCGACCTTGATGACATCGCCCGAGGCGAGCTTCTCCAGGTTTGCCTTGTACCGACGGGACCAGTTCGTGGGCTCCTCGGCATACGGCGCGCGCAGCACCTCGAAGACCCGGTCCAGCCCGTCCTGACCGACCACATCACGCACGCCGACGAACTCCGCATTGTCCGCTGGCACACGTACCGTCAGGTCGCCCTGGGCGACCTTCAGCACCAAGTAGGTCTTGTCCACGCCTTTGATCTGGCGAGTTTCGATAGCCTCGATCAGCGCGGCCCCGTGATGGGGATAGACCACGGTGTCGCCAACCTTGAACGTCATGTGACAGGTACCCCTTCCGTGGCTATCAAGGGTAACACGGATACAGCGTGTTCTGAATGGCGTTTTCGCAGGTCAGGGCCATTCTCGGGGCTTGACAACAGCATCAGGAACGTGCTTCGGCCATGGAACGGAAGCAGGTATTCGCAGGTCGGAGGGGCTCTCCAGGGCAAGCGAAACGCGTACGTTACACGCATCCGGAGCTCCCCGGAGACGCCCATACGTCCCCATATGCCTGACTCCAAGTGCTCGACTTCCGCTACTCCGTTCGGTGCGTGCGGCCGGGTTCCAGCCGAATCCGGAATTGATCACGAGCCCTCCGGAACACGCCGACGGTGATCCATTTCCGAACCGTCCGCCGCATTTTCCGGTCCGGCCCCCGCATTCCTTCACGGAATATGCGCCACGCCGAGGGGAGGACACCCCCGGCCGTACTTATGTGAATGCCGGAGGAGTGTCCGGCCGGAGTAACCCGCGAGTCACTTACGCGAGCCGGTGACGGGCATCACGCCCTCACACGCGGGCTCGCTCTCCGGGCATCACGCTCCGGGACCTCCGGGATCACACACGAGCCGAGGGCCGACCACGGCGCCCGTGCGCGCCATCCGGGGTGAACAGTGGGCGCCGCAGAGAGGGTCGGGTGCGGACGCGCGGGAGCGGCTCGATAACCTGAGGCCGCTGACAGGCACCCACTGGCAGCGAACGACAGATACCCAGGGCGGCTGACCGGTCGCCACCGCTCGTACGAGTCAAGGAGTTGCCGCCGCCGTGAGCAGCAGCCTTCGACGCGGGGCCATCGCCGCCGCCGTCATCGCGTTCTCGATCGCCTCGCTCTCCGCTTGCACGGCCGGCAACAACGCCCAGACCCTGCAGGTACAGCCGGACAACGCCGCGGCGACCGTCGGCGTCATCAAGGTCCAGAACGCCATCGTCGTCACCCAGCCGGACCTCCAGTCCACGGGCCCGGCCGTCGTCTCCGCGACCCTGTTCAATGAGGGCCGCACCGACCAGACGCTGGAGTCGATCACCCTCCCCGGCACCGGCAAGACCGCCGAGCTGACCCCCGCCAAGGGCGGCAGTCTGACCGTCCCGGCCGGCGGCCGGCTCATCCTCGGCGGCAAGGGCAACGCCTCGGCCGTGCTGTCCAGCAGCCGTGAGTCCGTCCAGGACGGCAACGCGCAGCCGGTCACCTTCACCTTCAGCGAGACCGGCGACGTGAGCCTGCGCGCGTTCGTCTACCCGGCCGAGAGCTTCTTCACCGACTGGGGCCCGAGCAACATCCCGACCGCGCCGGAGGCCTCGACCAAGCCGTCGGCGGAAGCGTCCGGCAAGGCGACGGGCTCGCCGAGCGCACCCGCGGCCGGCGGGGCCGAGGGCTCCGCCGACACGACGGACGCCCCCGAGGGCACCCCGTCCGACGCCGCCTCGGCCAGCCGGCCGGCCGGCGACTGAGCGGTGGCGCGCGGACGCGTACCCGCGTCCGCGCACTGATACGCCGGTGGGCGGAACCCCTGAGCAGGGGTTCCGCCCACCGGCGTATCAGTGGCCGGTGCCGGGCGATGACGGTCGACGCCGGTCATCGGGCACCGGAAACCGGGCGCCGGGCCGAGGACGGCCCGGTCCCGGAGGCCCGTCTACGGCTCGAACTTGTAGCCGAGCCCGCGGACCGTCACCAGGTAGCGCGGCGCGCCCGGGTCCGGCTCGATCTTGGCGCGCAGCCGCTTGACGTGGACGTCGAGGGTCTTGGTGTCGCCCACGTAGTCGGCGCCCCAGACCCGGTCGATGAGCTGCATCCGGGTCAGTACGCGCCCGGCGTTGCGCAGCAGCATCTCCAGCAGGTCGAACTCCTTCAGGGGCAGGTCGACCTTGGTGCCGCTCACGGTGACCACGTGCCGGTCGACGTCCATGCGGACGGGGCCGGCCTCCAGGGCGGCGGGGGCGACCTCCTCGGGCTCGCCCCTGCGGCGCAGCACGGCGCGGATACGGGCGACCAGCTCGCGTGAGGAGAACGGCTTGGTGACATAGTCGTCGGCCCCTATTTCCAGGCCCACCACCTTGTCGATCTCGCTGTCCTTGGCGGTCACCATGATGACGGGGACGTTGGAGCGGCCGCGCAGCTGGCGGCACACCTCGGTTCCCGGCAGGCCGGGCAGCATCAGGTCGAGGAGGACGAGGTCGGCGCCGTTGCGCTCGAACTCGTCGAGACCGTCGGGCCCGGTGGCCGCGACGGCGACCTCGAAGCCTTCCTTGCGGAGCATGTACGACAGGGCGTCGGAGAAGGATTCCTCGTCCTCGACGACGAGCACTCGGGTCACGGAAGGACCTCCGGGGAGGGAAGCGTTTCGTACGCGGATGGATCAGGGGAATGGGGGGAGCTGACGGTCCGTCCGGCCTCGGCGTCGAGGCCTTCGGGTTCGTCCTGGTGGGACGGCTGGGATGCGCGGTCGCGGGTGGGGGCCGCGGCGGCCTCGGGAAGCCGCAGGGTGAAGGTGGAGCCCTGGCCTTCGGCGCTCCACACGGTGACTTCCCCGCCGTGCGAGGCGGCCACGTGCTTCACGATCGCCAGCCCGAGACCCGTACCGCCCGTGGCACGGGAGCGGGCCGGGTCGACACGGTAGAAGCGCTCGAAGACGCGCTCCTTCTCCTTCTCCGAGATGCCGATGCCCTGGTCGGTCACGGCGATCTCGATCATGTCCCCGCCCGGCCGGCCGATCCTGCGGGCCGCGATGCCGACGCGGGTGCGGGCGGGTGAGTAGTTGACGGCGTTCTCGACGAGGTTGCCGAGGGCGGCGGCGAGCTGGCCGCGGTTGCCCCAGATGCGCAGGTCGCCGAGCTCGATGGCTTCCGCCTGTCGCCCGGCGTCGCTCTGATCGGCTCCTTCGGGCGACCACACGTTGGAGGCCATGGTGATCTGTTTGATGCCCGCCGCGTGCCGGCAGCGGCCGACGGCCTCGGCGACGAGTTCCTCCACGCGGACGGGTTCGGCGTCCTCGAGCGGGTCGTCGTTCTGGACCCGGGAGAGGTCGATGAGTTCCTGCACCAGGTTGGTGAGGCGGACGGCCTCGCCCTGCATGCGGCCGGCGAAGCGCTCCACGGCCTGGGGGTCGTCGGAGGCATCCATGACGGCTTCGGAGAGCAGGGAAAGCGCGCCGACCGGGGTCTTCAGTTCATGGCTGACATTGGCGACGAAGTCCCGCCGTACCGCCTCTATGCGACGGGCCTCGGTGAGGTCCTCCACGAGCAGCAGGACGAGCCGGGAGCCGAGGGGGGCCACCCGGGCGGAGACGGCGAGGGCCTCGCCGCGTCCGGTGCCGCGGCGGGGCAGGTCCAGTTCGACCTGGCGTATCTCGCCGTCGCGCCGGGTGTCGCGGGTCATCTGCAGCATGGGGTCCACGGCGAGCTTGCCGCCGCGGACCAGCCCGAGGGCGTACGCGGCGGAACTGGCCTTGACCACGCCGTCCGCCTCGTCCAGGACGACGGCGGAGGAGCGCAGTACGGACAGCACGGTGTCCACGCCCGGCGGAAGCACCGGGTCCGTGTGCAGCGAGGAACGCGTCGAGCGCCTCTGTTCGCGCTCGCTGAAGCGGAACGCCAGCATGGCGATGACGCCGGTGAGTACTCCGGCGATCGCTGCCACTGCGGCGACCGCCGCGTTCACGTCCATGTGTCCAGGTTAGGCATGCGCCGACCGGTGGCCACAGCCACGGGACGACAAGCTCGAACACTCGTCGCCCAGAGTTCACCTTGGAGCCAGGGATGATTCATGTAAGGGGCCGGATTCGGACGCGTGGAGAACGGAACGTGGGAGCGTGGGGTTCGCACCGTCGGTCGCGCGGGGTTCGCGCTGTCGGCTGCGTGGCGGGGCACCCGCCCCAAAACCCCACGGGGGCCCCGGCCCCCACAACCCCATTGGACGCATGAGAGGAAGCCTGATGCGGGACGCGTATCACGAGGAACTGGATTCGATCGGCGACGGTCTGGTGGAGATGACCCGACTGGTCGGGTCGGCGATCGGGCGCGCCACGACCGCCATCCTCGACGCCGATCTGAAGCTGGCCGAGAACGTGATCGAGGCCGACCAGAAGGTCGACGAGCTCCAGCACGAGCTGGAGGCTCTGGCCATAGCCCTGCTGGCGCGCCAGCAGCCGGTGGCGACCGACCTGCGGATCGTCGTCACCTCGCTGCGGATGTCGGCCGACCTGGAGCGCTCCGGCGACCTGGCGCAGCATGTGGCGAAGCTCGCGCGGCTGCGGTACCCGGAGCGTGCCGTGCCGAGCGACCTGCACGCGACCATTCTGGAGATGGGCCAGCTCGCCCAGCGCCTGATGGCCAAGGCGGCCGAGGTGATCATCACCAAGGACGTCGACCTGGCACTCCAGCTGGAGCAGGACGACGACGCGATGGACCTCCTCCACCGCGCCCTCTTCCAGCACCTGATGGACGACCGCTGGAAGCACGGCATCGAGACGGCCGTCGACGTGACGCTGCTGGGCCGCTACTACGAGCGTTACGCCGACCACGCGGTCTCGGTCGCCAAGCGGGTGGTCTACCTGGTCACGGGCGAGCACGCGGACGAGATCCAGCCGGACATCCAGCCCGACATCCAGGCGGCGCCGGCGACGGATGCCTGACCGGACAGTGCGGGGAATCGGCCAGGGGGCGTGCGCGAGTCCCAATGCGCCGTCGATGCGCCGTTGATGTGCCCAGGGGAGCGGGCATCCAATGGGCACAGGCACCAGTCTCGAGGAGGGACCCATGGCCGATTCCCCCAGCTCCACCGGCACGACACCCGATCCCGCGCGGGAGCGCGAGACCGAGCAGCCGGCCGAGATCAGGAGCCTGACCCTGATCGCCGCGTGCGGCTGCGGCTCGGGCTGCGGCTGCGGCTGCCAGTCGGGCAGCCCCTGCCAGTGCGGCTGAGCCCATCCGCACAACCGTTCGATCTGCATGCGTCGAAGGCCCCGGTGGCCATCGGGGCGACGGCGTCCGCCGTCGCCGCCGTCCGACCACCGGGGCCTTCGGCGTGCCGCGCGGCCGACACAGGCGCAGCATGGAAGGTACGTACGGCCGAAGCCGGAAGGAGGTGCGAGGCCATGACGCAGTACATGGATATCCACCACGGCATGCGCGGCATCACGGCGGACCAGTTGGAGCAGGCCCACGCGGCCGACCTCGCGATACAGCAGGAAGAGGGCGTTCACTTCCAGCAGTCGTGGGCGGACCCGGAGTCCGGCACGCTCTACTGCCTCTCGGAGGCGCCCTCCGCCGAGGCGGTCCAGCGCATCCACGAACGGACCGGCCACGTGGCCGACGAGATCCACGCGGTGCCGTTGTCAGCGCGGTGAGCCACCTGAGGCGCCGACCTCCGGCAGCCCCTCGTCCACCCGCCCCGGAACCAGGGCCTTCTCCCCTCTCGCGGCGACGACCGGCGCCTCCTCGCCGATGACGGTGTGGGCGTGGGCGTGGGTGACGGTCGCGGTCGCGGTCGACACGCGGCGCATCAGCAGCGCGTATCCGAGTCCCGCCACCGTGCCGACGACGGCGCACATGCCCCATAGCCACCGTGCCCCGTACCGGTCGATGACGAGTCCCGACATCAGCGGGGCGACGAGCGCGGCGACGGCCCAGGACATGGTGTACATGCCCTGGTAGCGCCCGCGCCCATGGGCCGGTGACAGCTGGACGACGAGCCCGGTCTGGGTGGGCGCGTTGACGATCTCGGCGAGCGTCCACACGCAGACGGTGAGGGCGAAGATCCCGACCGACCCGGCGAAGGCGGTGAGGCCGAAGCCGTACCCGGCGAGCAGCGCGGAGACCACCAGCAGGCGGCCGGGATCGCGGTGCTCGATGAACCGGGTGACCGGGATCTGCAGGACGACGATGAGGACGCCGTTGACCGCGATGGCCATGCCGTAGTCCGCCGGGGTGAACCCGGCCGCTCCCATCGCGACGGGCAGACCGACGGACCCCTGCTGGAAGATCAGCGCGACGAGGAAGGACAGCCCCACGACGCCCATGAACCGCCCGTCGCGGAGCACGGTCCCGAGCCCGACGGAGTCCTCGCGCGCCTCCCCCGCGACCTGGACGGGCTTCGACTCGGGGAGCTTCACGAAGACGACGATCGCGCAGGCCATCGTCATCACGGCCTCGAGGAGGAACCCGGCGGCGTAGCTGTACTCGGCGATGAACCCGGCGGCCATGGTGGAGACGGCGAACCCGAGGTTGATGGCCCAGTAGTTGAGGGAGAAGGCGCGGATGCGGTCCTCGGGCCGGACGATGTCGGCCATCATCGCCTGGACGGCGGGCCGTGAGGCGTTGGAGGCCATCCCGACGAGGAAGGCGACGACGGCGATGGCGACGGGGTCGCGCACGAAGCCGAGCAGGGCGACGGACACCGCGGTGGACACCTGCGCGACCAGCAGCGTGGGGCGCCGTCCGAGCCGGTCGGTCATCACCCCGGCGCCCAGCGAGGACAGCACCCCGCCGAGGCCGTGCAGGGCGGCGATGAGACCGGCGTAGGTGGCGGAGTAGCCGCGGTCGAGGGTGAGGTAGAGCGCCATGAAGGTGGCGACGAAGCCACCGAGCCGGTTGACGAGGGTGCTCGTCCACAGCCACCAGAAGGCAGGTGGCAGCCCGGACACGGTCTCCCGCATCGCACGCCTGGTACGCCCGATGGACACCACGAAGACCCCCCGAATGTAAGCACCTGAACCGGCAGGCACACATTACGAAGGCCGTCGGGGCGCCCACCACTCGATTAACAGATCCCGTCAACCCGGCGAAGCCGCCCCTCACCCACCGGACAGGGGCGCGGCCCGCGCGGGGCTTCGATTACGCTCGGAGCCATGGCCGACGCACCGTACAAGCTGATCCTCCTCCGCCACGGCGAGAGCGAATGGAACGCGAAGAACCTGTTCACCGGCTGGGTGGACGTCAACCTCACCGAGAAGGGCGAGAAGGAGGCAGTCCGCGGCGGTGAGCTGCTGAAGGACGCCGGCCTGCTGCCCGACGTACTGCACACGTCGCTCCAGAAGCGCGCCATCCGCACCGCCCAGCTCGCGCTGGAGGCCGCGGACCGCCTGTGGATCCCGGTGAACCGTAGCTGGCGCCTGAACGAGCGCCACTACGGCGCCCTCCAGGGCAAGGACAAGGCGCAGACCCTCGCGGAGTTCGGCGAGGAGCAGTTCATGCTGTGGCGCCGCTCCTACGACACCCCGCCGCCCCCGCTGGACACCGACGCCGAGTACTCCCAGTTCCACGACCCGCGCTACGCCACCCTCCCGCCGGAGCTGCGCCCGCGCACGGAGTGCCTGAAGGACGTCGTCGTCCGCATGCTGCCGTACTGGTTCGACAGCATCGTCCCCGACCTCCTGGCCGGCCGCACGGTCCTGGTCGCCGCCCACGGCAACAGCATGCGCGCCCTGGTCAAGCACCTCGACGGCATCTCCGACGCCGACATCGCGGGCCTGAACATCCCGACGGGCATCCCCCTGTCCTACGAACTCGACGCCGACTTCAAGCCGCTCAACCCGGGCGGCACCTACCTCGACCCGGACGCCGCGGCGGCGGCCATCGAGGCGGTCAAGAACCAGGGCAAGAAGAAGTAAGCCCGCACGAACAAGCCCCCTACCTGTGAGTTCTCCGCGAGTAGGGGGCTTGTCGCTGTGCTGGGGCCGTCCCTGGGCCGTCCGGTGTTGTCCTGGCTTCTCCACACGGCACAGCCCGTTCCGAAGGTCAGCACGCAAGGGGAGACGGACAGGGATGGCCGCCGCGAAAGACGCAGCACTCCTGGGGCACGCTGAGATGTGCCAGTACGTCACAGCCGTCGTCGACGCCCTTCGAAAGGTTGGGGCCCCGCCGAGCGAACGATGGGACGAGGCGCGAGCCAGTGCCCTTTACTGGACGGAAGGCGAACCCGTCCTTGCTGGAGGACCGTGGACGCGCGGAACGGTCGTGTTCTGGCGGATGACGGACGGCTGGCACTGCGCTCCCTTGGACGCACACGGAGATCCCGAACGGAAGCACGCACACCCCCTTCCGATTGCCCCCCTGGCCCCGCCCGGCGCCCTTGCTGAGTTCCTGCTGTGGCTGTTCCAGTCAGGTGTGACGCCCCAGCCCGGTCCTGACATGAATACCGAGGAAGGCCGCCGATGACGCTCAGACGGCTTCCGGGTTCGGCTGCACGCCACTGAAGACGGCAGCGACTGCTTTACGAGTGCGCTCCTGGCTGGACGGCATGAGGTGCGCGTACACGCGGAGCGTCAGGCCCGGGTCCGAATGGCCCAGGTACTCGGCGAGGGCCTTGATGTTCTCGCCCGCGTCCAGGAGCACCGAGGCGTAGAAGTGCCGGAGCGCGTGCATGCCGTTCTCGCGGGACTCGGCGTACGGCCGGCCGCGCTCGGGCACGGGGATGACGCCAGCCGCAGCCAGCGCCGGTTTCCACGCCTCCTCGTTGAGCGATGTACGCCAGACGTGCCCGCCGCGCGGCCCGGTGAAGATGAGCCGCTTGGTCACCGGAGGACCGTCGGCGACCTTCCACGGCAAGGTGATCTCGACCGGCGGGAACCGCTTCATGTGCTCCCGAAGCGCGTCGGCCACGGGGCCGGGAAGCGGCACGTCCCGCAGCTTGCTGCCCTTCGGCGGCGCGAACACGGCCTTGCTGCGGCTCAGCTTCAGTTGCTGGACCACGTGGAGCGTGTCCGACTCGAAGTCGATCGCGTCGACGGCCACGCCCAGAATCTCGCCCTGACGGAGCCCGCAGCCGCCGCCCAGGTCGACCATGGCTTGGTAGCGCTCGGGCATGGCGGCCCGGACGGCGAAGACCCGCTCGGGCGTCCAGGGCACGACGCGCTTGTTGTCGACGGTCGGCGGCCGGACGGACCGGGCAGCACACGGGTTGCGGGGAAGGTGGCCGTCGTCCACTGCCGCGCTGAGCGCCGCGCGCACGTTGGAGTAGATCGTCCGGGCGTACGACCCGCGGACGCCGTTCTCCTGCAACTGCCGCACCCAGTCGCGGATGTGCGCCGGCTGGAAGGAGCCGAGCGGACGCGAGCCGAGGTAGGGGAAGGCGTGCAGCCGTAGCTGCGACTCCATCGAGGCTTGAGTGTTCGGGTCGGTTCCCTGCGTGGCGACCCAGCGTTCGGCGTACTGCTGGAAGGTGATCCGGGCGGCGCGCGGGTCGATGTACTGCCCGCGCGCCATGTCCGCCTCGATGTGCGCCAGCCACTGATCAGCGAGCCGCTTCTGACGGTCGGGGAAGCTCTTGGACTTCTCCGTGCCGTCCGGGCCGACGTAGCGAGCGCGGTAACGGAGACCGGACCCGTAGCGCTCGGTCTTGACCTTGCGCACCTTCTCGTCCGGGCCGGTCTCGGTTCTGTACCAGCGGTCCTGAATGTGCCCAGCCATCAGGCGGCAGCCCCTTCCCGCAGGGACTCGACCCAGGCTTGGACGTCCGCAGGGTCGTAGCGCAGGTGCCGGCCGACCCGGAAGCCACGGGGACCGGTGCGCTTGCGACGCCACTGGTAGACCGTCTCGACACTGGGCAGATCGAACATCGCCACCAGGTCGTCGGGAGTCAGGTACCGCGGCGGCAGGCCACGCGGCTCGGAGGCCGCTTCCGCGACAACGCGGCGTCGGCTACCCATGGGTGGGTTCTCCTTCCGTTCCGGGGGCGGGTTCGAGGGTTTCGGCGAGCCAGGCTTCGGCGTCGGTGAGGCCGGTTCCGGCGTAGATCCAGTGCGCGAGGACGAGGGTCGTGTCCGGGTCGGTCTCGGCCGCTGCGGCGGCTTGAGCGCGGCGCCATTCGGCGCGGGCGTGGCGGAGGGCGCCGAGGGTGGTGGAGTAGCGGCGGGACTTGGTGGAGAAGTGGCCGCGGAAGCCGAGCATGTGGGCCCAGGCCCGCAGGCGGAGGTGTTCGAGGTCCTTACGGGCACCGAGGGTCCAGGCGGTGCGGATCAGCCGGCGGGCGTGGTAGCTGATGTCGAGCTGGGCCAGTTCGGCGAGGAACTTCAACGGGCGGTCGAGAGCTCCCGTGGCGGTCTCGGCGCCCTTGGTGGCGTACTTGGCGATGTACGCGGCAACGGCCCGCTCGGTCAGCTCCTGGCCGCCGTCGAAGTCGGCCGAGCGAATGGTGCGGACGTCGAGCTGACGGCCGAAGGCGAAAGCATGGGCCCGGCCGTCGATGACCGGACCGTCCACGCGGGCGGCGGTGGCAGCGGCCCGGATGGCGTCGGTCAGCAGCTCGGCAGTGGCCCAGCCGGGAGGCGGGGTGTCACCGCCCTCGGGGCCGTCGATGCGGATGACGGCATGGAAGTGGACGGCCCCGCGCTTCTGGTACTCGGCGACCTTGGCGAAGGACACCCGGGCGTACTCGCGGAAGGCCCGCTGGGTGAGGCCGGCGCGCTTGGCGACCTCCCGGCGCAGGTAGATGGAGAAGCGCCGCCACAGCGGACCGGCGTGCGCGTTCCACAGCACGGCCGCTTCGTAGTCGTAGGTGTCCGGGTCGAGCGGGGTGCCGAGCGCGGGGTCGTCCAGGCCGTGGACCGCGCCGCACCGGCAGCGCCGGACCGATCCGGCCGGGCCGGTGGGGCGGTTGTGGACCGGGCCGAAGCTCGGCGCGGTGAAGGTGGCGAAGACGCGCGGGTGTGCGGCGACGCGTTCGGGGACGCCCTTGCCGCCGCGCAGTCCGGAGGTGATCAGGTGGAAGGTGTCGCGGCGGTAGGTCTCGGCGCAGGCCGGGCAGCGGGTGGCGCGGCGGTTGTTGCAGCGGACCAGGAGGCGACCGGCCGGGAGGCTGGCCGAGTCCAGGTGGTGAAGGATATTGCCGATCTCGCCCGTGCGGGTGTCGACGTCGTACTCGGTGCGGTGACCGTCGAGGCGTACGGGATGAGTGCAACCGCCCAGGCCCGCAAGCTGCCGGGCAAGGGCGGGCATGGTGCCGAGGGCGGCGAGGGTGCTCAGCTCCGCCAACGGGGGCGAGGTCGAGTGGGTAAGGATGGGAGTCCCTTTCGGCTGTTTCGGTGGCTGTGAGGGACGGCCCCGGGGCGGCGGGATGCTTGGCGGCGTTTGCCGCCCCGGTGGCCGGTCAGCGCCTGTTGGCGCCTGTGACGAGGGAGCGCAGGACCACGGCGGCAATGGCGACGGAGACGGCCGTAACGGCGACCGCCGCCAAGAGCGCGGTGAGGACGATGCCGACAACGACCACGGCGGTGACCGCGCCCACGTAAGGGGTGAGCGGGCGGCCGGCGGACGGCACCGGAGCCTGTCCCTGGTGCTGCGCGGTGAGGGTCGTGGGCAGGTGCGGAGCGTCGGGCAGGTGAGGGCGGAACACCACAGCGGACCTCCTTGTCACTTGTCGGTGCCGTTGACGACGTCGACCCCGGTGCGGGTGCCGGTCTCGATGGCGGGGGCGAGGAAGGTGTGGGAGAGCCAGAAGCCGAACAGGGCGATCACGACGGCGACCCACAGGCGGACGCCGAGGAACTTGATCGCGGCCCAGGCGATGACGCCCAGGACGAAGACGAGCGGGAGCGAGACGGTCATGGGGTCTCCTCAGCGGACGCGGCAGCGGTGGGTGCGGGCGGCCAGCTCGGCGGTGGTGCGGCTGTCGTAGTCGGCGGAGAAGCCGCAGCGCGGAGCCGTGCAGACAGCGGCGTGCTTCTCTCGGCCGCGGCCGTCGTAGTACGTGCCGACCTGGACGGGCCCGATGCGGACGACGTGGCGGAAGCGGGGGTTGGCGGGCATCAGGGCAGCTCCTTCGAGTCCGGGTGGTTCTCGCCGGTGAAGTCGGCGACGTGGTCGAGCAGCCACCGCCGGATCTCTTCGCCCTCGACGGGGTCGGCGGTGAGGATCACGGGTTCGGCGATGAGCATTGCTTCGGTGAGGCGGTTCTGACGGGTCAGCTCGGCAGCGCGGTTGAGGGCGCGGAGCGTGGACGGTCGCATGGGCGGAAGTACTCCCGGGTTCAGGTGAGTTGGGCGGCGATGGCTTCGGCGAGCGGCAGCGGAACGCCGAGCCGGGCGCGAAGGGTCGGGGGGTCGATGGGGGTTCCGGTCCGGGCGCGGTGTTCGTCGGCGACCTTGCGGGCGTGGGCGACGAGGGCGGGCGGGATGGGGGTGGCGGACGGCGGAGCAGGTTCGGGCGCCGCTTCTACGGCGGGCGGTTCAGGCACCGGGGCCGAGGCCGCCTCGGGCTCTTCCATCGAGCCGTGGGCGAGCAGCGTGCCGCCGAGGAAAGCAACGGCCGGCCATCCGGCGACGAGGATGCGCAGCCAGGCCGGTACGGCATCCAGGTCGAGCAGCCCGGCTGTGGCGACGTTGGCGCCGAGCGACGCGGTCAGCGCGACGAGGAACCAGCACCACCCGGCCGCTTTTGACCCGCCGGAGCGCAGTTGCCGCCAGGCCGCCACCAACAGCAGGTCGACGGAGACCGGGTAGGCCCAGGCCTTCCAGCCGTCCTGTCCGGCAGCAGCGGCCAGGTCGTGAAGGTGGGCGAAGGACAGCGCGGCGGCGATCAGGGCTTGGACGAGTACAGCGTCGAGGCGGACGGGCAGGGAACGCACGGCGCCCCTCCTTCCGGTTCCGGGCATGGCGGGGGTAGGGACTTGGCACGGGACGGCCGCACCTGCCGATGGATCACGTGGGATTACTCGGTGACGGGGTGGGGAGCGGTAGCCGTCCCGGAGGCCACTACGGGCACGGGCGGGACGTACGGCCGGAACGGTGCGAGAGCCGTGATGTCCGGGATGAGGTGCGCCGAATCACGGCAGGTGGTCGCAGCATCAGCGAGGGACAGGTAAGGGGTGCGGATGCGGGACCAGCCGCCGGAGGTGTCGCCGACGACAGCGAGGCCGGGCAGTTCGGGGGCGATGGAGCAGGCTGCGAGAACCGCTTCGGGCGCGATGTCGCCGAGCGCCATCTTGGCGGAGGCTTCGTCGTTGACGCGGTGGCAGACACGTCCAGTGAGCTGGGCCCGCAGCATGGTTGCGCCCTTGCCCAGTTCGGCGCCGAAGCGTTGCCCGCACACCTCCAGATAGATGCCGGCCGCGCGGCCGAGCTGGGCGAGCCGGATGAGGTGCGTCACCATCTGATCCCGGCGTTCCTCGTCCTTGCGGGTGGCGACGAGGAAGAGTTCGGCCACCTCGTCGACGAACAGGACGACGGGCGAGGGGCGTTCGCTCTCGGGCAGCCCCCAGACGTCCGAGGTGATCTCCTCGTCCGGGGTACCGGAGGCGATCCCCTGCCGTGCCTTGATCAGGTCGTATCGGTCCTCCATTTCCTTGACCAGAACCGGCAGCAGCTCGGCAGCTTCGTCAGGGTCGGTAGCCAGCGCGGAGAGCCGCGAGGCGAACGGCGCCAGCTCGACGCCGCGCTTGCAGTCGATGCCGACCAGGGCGACGGGTTGGGCAGCGAGGCCGGAGATGAGGTGTCGGAGGTACATGGACTTGCCGGACAGCGTGGCGCCGAGGACGAGTTCATGCGGTACGGCGCGGTAGTCGCGCACGAACGCGGTCGCGTCCTCCCGAAGAGCCACCGGCACCCGCAGAGGCCCACTGTCGACGCGGCGCGGCATCCGCACCTTGCGTAAGACGTCGTAGCCGACGAGCCGAAGTTCGACAATCCCGGGCTTGACGTCCCTGACGTACACGGCGTGAACGCCCCAGGCGTGCCGCAGCCGTTCGGCCGAGGCGGCCACATCCGCGGGTTCCTGCCCGGGGGCGAGCCGTAGCCGTACCCGGAGACCAGTCGAATTGGGCCGGATCACTCCGCGGCGCGGGGGAACCGGTCGCACCTCCCGCCGGGTGGTGGCCCGGACGGCCAGGGCCCGCCAGCGGGGCGGCTCGACGGTCAGCCCGCAGGCGTCCATGGTCGAGGAGTACGAGGCCAACAGCCGGGCCACCGAGAGCGGCAGCCCGACCGTGGACCAGTACGCCGCCGGGTGGGCATGCCGGGCGTAGGCGGCGCCGCCTATCGCAGCGAGCGACCCGCCCAGCTCAGTCCACGTCACCAGGTCCGTCACGGCGATCAGCCCGCCTGAGTCATCGGGAAGGCGCCCGGAGCGATGGCGGTCGCCCGGTAGGCGATGCCGTGCCGCTCCTTGCCGTTGAAGACGCTCTGCCACGGCCGCGCCACCAGCCCCGGAAGCGAGACCGGAGCGCCGACCGTCAGGCCCTCGGTCACGCCGCTCTCCGGGACGGTGACCTGGATCAGCGACGACTCGCCCTCATCGAGGTAGACGACGCCGACGGTCATCAGCGCCTCACCGCTCACAGCGTCCTTCGCGATCTCACCGGTCTGCCGGTTGCGCACCTTCGGCGCAGGTGCCTCGGTGAGCAGGATCGTGGCGGTCGAGGCGTCAACGCGGATCACACGCACAGGGATTACTCCTTCTGAGAGTCGATCAACCTGCCAACCTGACAGGTTGACTTAGCAAGTTTGAAGCTAGGGACGCCAGGTTGACTTGTCAAGTGGGATCGGAGGAGGAGAAGCCGTTTCCTTGGGCATCGGATCGACCACAAACTCGGTTTACCGAGGGGGATCGGTCGGCCAGGCTGGGGCCATGCATCGCAGAATCATGTTCGTGCAGCTCAAGACGGGCTATGACACCGACCGCAGCCCCTCGTGGATTGGGTAGGTGGACTTTTCCAAGACCTGGAAAACGGCCTACTTCCAGGGGCGAACGCTGCAGCGTGCTACAGGCCTCGGCTTGTTCGACGCAAACTTCTACGACGTCGAAACCGACGAGGCGTTCTGGATCTCCGGACCGAAGCGCAACCGGAGTGACACACGGTACGGACCGGAAGAGCCGACCGTAGAAGATGACGCCGCAGACACTTACCGAGCGTTCCTCCAGGGGGCACCGCTTCCCGGCCGGGAAGATGGCTAGCCACGGGCCGAGTCAGTTCAAGCGGTAGGTGTCTTCCAAATCCTGCCGATCAGCGGGAAGTAGCACGTCAGAGACTTGCAGCGCTTGCCCAGAGGCGTCGCACGCGACGACCAGGACGCTGAGGACAGGGACGCCGTCCGGAAGGTCGAGAAGCTCGGCTTCGGCATGCTCGGGCAGGCGGGCCGAGACCCGTTCCGTCACGTGGTCGAAGCGAACCTTCTTCCGCGCCTCCAGGTGCTCACGGGTACTACCGTTCAGCGTTTCGGCCCTCTCCAGGTCGGTGCCCTCGACCAGGCCGGCGGGGAAGTACGAGGAGACCAGCTCGACCGGTTCGCCCTCCTCCTCGACCAGGAATCGGCGCATGAGGACTTCGGCCCGTTTGGGCAGCCCGAGCACGGAGGCGACTCGCGCCGGAACGGGCACGTAGCCGACTTCGATCAACCGCCCAGCAGCTTGCGACTCGTCGCGCGTGAGCGCTTGATGCCCGCGACGGTCCTGGTTCTCGACGACCGCCGGGCGACCCCGCACGATCGTGCCGTATCCCTGCCGGGACTCGAGCCAGCCATCCCGCTTCAGCAGCTCCAGCGCCCGGACGACGGTCGGGCGGGACATCCCGAAGGACTGCACCAGCTGGTTCTCACTCGGTACGCGGGTGCCGGGCGCGTACGTGCCGTCCTCGATGCGACGCTGAAGCGTCTGCGCGAGACGCACGTACTTCGGTGGCTCCACTTCATACGCCATGAACGCCGCCCGTCGAGATTGGCCAAGTCAACTGGTCAACCAGACTAACGACAGATTCAAGGTCGCAGTAGCAGGGAGAAGCTATCCCATCACGCCGGCCAGGCATCAGCGACCACGAAAGAGACGACCGTTCCGCCGAAGCAGCTGGGCCCGGAGTGCCAGGAGTCGGCGATGGAGTCGACCAGGAGCAGTCCCCGCCCGTGGGCGTCGTTCGCTTCCGGGTGCCGCAGCCGTACGTTCGCCGGGAATCCCGGGTTGTGCACGTCGACGCGGAGCGAGGTTTCCTCGCGGTACCACTCGACCCGCACCAGCCACGGGTCGTCCGACCTCCCGTAGCGGATGGCGTTGGTCACCAGTTCCGAGATCATCAGCGTGCAGTCGTCGACCGAGCAGGCCGGGTTGTAGGGAGCAATGAACTTCCGGAACCAGCGCCGGGCGCGGGGGACGGACTCGGGCTCCGGATGCAAGGTCATCGCTCCGAGCCGAGGTGAGTCCTCACAGGGGTGACGGTCGATCGTGTAAGCCATGCGTGCTCACTCCTTGCCGCTGCCGTCGCAGTCGAGGCAGCGCCGCTTCGACGTGGCACGGCTGCGGTCATTAGCCGTGGAGAGCGCCAGCGCCGTTCGGGAGCCGATGCGCTTCCACCCACGCCCCCGACACCCCCGGCAAGCTAACCGCGCATCCTGCACCGGCCGCCGACTCGTCACGTCGTGCCCCCTTCTCCTCCAAGTGGCCTTAGCCACTTCCTGGATAGTGGCATTAGCCACTTCGGAGATGCAAGCGGTTCGCCGCAACTGGCGAGCCGTCAGGTCAGCGGGTAACCCTGCTCGAACGCCCAGCGGTGCGGCGGATAGGTGGCCTCGGCGAACTCCAGAGGCCGGTCCTGGAGGTCGAAGACGACGTGATGGACGATGAGCACCGCGGATCCCGGCTCCAACCGCAGATCGGCCGCTTCCTCGTCCGTGGCGGCCCGAGCACACATACGGTCCTCGGCGTAGCTGCCTTGACGCCCCGTCATCCGCTCGACGTACATGAGCGTCCCTTCCTGGATCCGCTCGGGATCCGTGAGCTTGGGCGCACGCTGGCCGACGTCCACAGCGAACCACGAGGTGGACAGCGTGATCGGACCGTCCTGGTTGTTCGTCACCCGCCGGCGGTGCACGGCTCGGCGATCCTTCACCAGCCCCAGGGCCTCGGCGACGTAGTCCGGAGCCTCCAGCCACCCGGCCGAAGTGATCACCGCGTACTCTCCGGGCGTATAGATCTTCCCGGTCTGCCGGGCCCGCCCGTACAGCTCGCGTGCACGCCGGTTCACTTCGAGGCTGCGCACGTACGTCCCCGAGCCCTGGCGCTTCTCGACCAGGCCCTGATGGCTCAGCGCCTCCAGCGACCGCGCGGCCGTGGGCCGGGACACCTTCCAGTCCGCGGCGAGCTGCCGCTCCGAGGGGACCTCGTCCCCCGGCCGCAGATCGCCCCGAAGGATCTGATCACGGATGTAGTGGGCGATCTGGAGATACTTCGGCTGAGCCTCTTCAATCTGTGGCATCTCCCCTCCTTTCCCTGCCCAAGTGGCTATGGCCTTTGGCCACTATAGGGTGGGTGGCCAACCCGCGAACCCGTACTCTGAACGCATGACGCGGTTGATCGTCGCAGCAGGAGGAGGGGGCGACGCAGTCGCCGCCGCCATGCTTCACGCCGCCCTCTACGGCGACGAGGACCAGGCGGTGATCCTCACGTACGCCTGGGACCGCCTTCTGATCGACCCGCTCCCAGGACCACGAGGAGCCGACAGTTTCACGGGACTTGAGCCCATCACTCGATCCGTCTGGTCGGTACCGACCGAGGCACAACCGATCGCCCCGGCAGGCTCCACCCTCCCCCGCCTTGCGGCAGAGCTCCCGCACACGCTGGCCCTGCTCGACCCCCACCACGGCGCCGAGGGCATCACCCGCCGGCTGGAAGAGCTAGTGGACCACTTGAGCCCCACGTCGATCGATCTGCTGGATGTCGGCGGAGACATCCTCGCCCGAGGCGACGAGCCCACGCTCAAGAGCCCACTTGCCGACGCCCTCACACTCGCCGCCTGCTGCCAGGTCAACGCCCCGATCCGATTGCTGGTCGCAGGTCCCGGGCTGGACGGCGAAATCTCCCCCGATGACCTGCGTCCCCTGCTCGGCACCCTCGTGCACACCTTCACGGCCCAGGACGTGGAGGCGATCGGCAGCATCCTGGAGTGGCACCCCTCAGAGGCAACCGCCATGCTCGCCGCAACAGCCCGAGGAGCCCGCGGCATCTGCGAGGTGCGCGACGCCCGCCTTCCCGTACCCCTCACCGACGAGGGCCCCACAGTCCACGAAGTCGACCTGGACGACGCAGTGAGCCGCAACAGCCTGGCCCGCGCCATCATGACGACCGCCAGCCTGGACGAAGCCGAGGCCCACAGCCGCGAGATCTGCGGCTTCTCGGAGATCGACTACGAACGCAACAAGGCAGCGTGGCTAACCGAGCAGCCTCCGACGAAGCTGGAGCCCGACGACGTACTGTCTCGACTCGATCAGTTCCAGAGTGAGGCCCGAACCCGCGGGGTCACCCATACGACGTTCCGCCACATCACCGAGGCCCTGAACCTCAGCGGCTCCCAGCGCGACGAGCTACGCCGGCTCCTCATTCACAGCCGACCGGACCAGTACGACGCCCCGCTGTGGAACATCGGAGCATGAGCTCGTTCGCAAGCGACCCGGGCCTGAACGAAGTCCGGGACGCAGCAGGCCACGGCACAGAAGTCGACGTAGCCGTACACCTTCACGACGGCACGGTCAGGCTCTCGATCCTCTGGACACAAGAGATCCTGCTGAACGCCGACGACGCCGACCAGGTGGCCCAGGCACTCCAACGCGCCGCAGGACAAGCACGCAAGATCACCGCAGCCAGACGATCGGACAGATCAACTGAAGCCTGAGTCCCACTGAGTTACAACCTTCTCTACGGGTTCAAGGCGGCTCGCTCCGCTCCCCGCGCGCGGCCCGGCCCCCGGCCGGGCCTGCGCTCCTGTCTCCGCCCCGCTCCAGCCCGGCCGGCGCCCGTGCCGCGGATGGATGGATGGATGGGCCGAGAACGATGAGTCGTGTGCCACACAGGAGCGGCCACAGTCAAAACGATGCCTCCGGCGGGGATCGGCCAGCACCGGGATGAAGGGGGCGCCGTTCCCGGCCTCGGGCCCGTAGTGGCGGACGGGATGGGAGCCGAGGGTGAGCGTTGGAGGGGCACTCACCATCACCTTTTCCTGGATTCTCATCCCGGCGGCCTCAATTAGACCTTAACCTGACTGCACATCAAAAGAGGAAGGCATGCGGTAAGTAATCGTCAGGAGGGCAAACTCCCGCGCTGCCAACTTTCCATCAGTCACAATACGACTACAGGCGTTCCGACAAAGTATGCATTCCCGGATTTCGGAAGGTGATTATGAGCGGACAGGTTGCGGTAGATGAAGCGTCCATCATTCAGGCTTTGCGAAGAGTATTCCAATTCGATGGAACTCAAAGCGGAGATTTCACTCTACAGACACCTCTTCGAGTGACTCGCGAGAAGTCAGTAACTGGCACAAGTGGCACCGAAATATCCGCCATCGCAAAACGCCTCAACGAGGCAAAAAAGAGAGACGAAAGCTCCTTCCAATGGGAAAACGAAGCAGAGTTCTCATTGGTTTCGCTTGATCAAATCGGCGCCTTCGATAGATTTTTCGAAGACAGAGAATTTACGGGACAGGGAGACAACCCTGTGACTTTCAGATTCGGTAGGCCATCCCGAGAGTTCGCCGCCTACCTACTTTGCACCGTTATGCAAAATGATTCCTTCATGAGGTCAGGAAGAGGAAGGATGATACTGAATCGAATCAGAGGCGGCGATCATCGATCCCTGGATGTGTCGCTAAGGCCTAGATCTTCGCGGCAACCGCTCGAAGTTGAATCGCTTTTTGATGTCATTGCGGAGGGTTTGCGCGCTACAACTTTGCGCATTACTGCCACCAAAGCTAACTCAGACTTTGAGACACTTGCCAACTCTTTCCTATTCCACGCCGCTTACAACATCGATGCGGCGGCCCGGATCGGCCTAGAGTCGTGGTTCCGACCCCAGACTATCCAGCGGAACCGAAGGACCCAAGCTGACACCTTTGAAGCACCTAGGCAAACGTATGACACGGACCTGGTGCACCACTATCTCATGGGCGTAGCGGCAGAAATTCCACTGCTGGAATACCTGGCCTACTACCACATCGCCGAACATTTCTTCGACAAGGTCTTTAACGAGGACTTGGTAAATCAAGTTCGATCGAGTATAGCCGACCCCTCTTTCTCGGCTCGTCGAACTAAAGACATCCAGTCGGTAATCCGGATCGTTACAAAGGTTCAGCGCCAAGTCAAGAATGAAGGTGGCGTGAACGAGCAACGGTCACTGCAATTGGTGCTCGACAGATTCGTCGATGTGCCTCGCCTTGCCGCCGACCTCGTCGCTTACGACGCTACCTTGGTCGACTACTACAACAACAACGAAGCCCCCTTCGCCGGCGCGAACAAAGTGAACTTTCACGGGACAGATGAGGATGTCACACGAGGGGCGATTGCAAAGAGGATTTACAAGGTGAGGAATGCTCTAGTGCACGCCAAAGAGGGTGAACTACCGAAATATGCACCGTTCGCACATGACGAGGAGCTGGCGCGCGAAATTCCTCTAATGCGGTTTACGGCTGAGCAGATCGTCATCGCCCATGGAAAGGTCCTGTGACTCTCCGGGCATCCTTAGATCGGGGATTCTCCCTCGCGCGGACAGCCACAACTCGGAGTCGTTCCTCGCATCTGATCTGAGACCTCGGTCTAGGCAGATCATTGCCCTGGTCTTTGCCCAGTGCGTGTACGGCCGCCACCGTTCACCGCCCGTACACGCATCCCCTCTTAACTCAGTTGGCTCATATATCGGGTTCGAGCTGCTTTTTCTTGCGGTCGCGGGCGAACCCGACGAAACTAATGATCAGGAATTTGAGACCAAACGATGGAACGATGATTCCTGAATAAATCCAAAACGTGCCCCACCACCCATCATCTCCGTTAGGATCCATTATCGGAATCCAAAGAAAGTTGCTCGCAATGATAGAGAGCCAACTCCCCGTCTCCCGAGGGACTCGCCCGGCTCTGAACTCGAAGAATATAGTAAGCGCCATGAACAGCATGAAGTGGTAGAGGCTGAGCACCCAGATGACTGGGTTCACCCAGTCTGCGGACCCTTCAACGAAGCGGATTTGTCGAGGCCACTCCCACAGCATGATGAGAACAAGGACTTGGATGGGGAGGGATCGAATTAGATCCTTGCGAAAAACACGGAGACGTTCTTCATGCCGAAGCGCAAAGTCGGCAAGTTCCTCAAATAGCGGGTTGGGTGCCGTCTCGGGATCTAGCCCACGCCTGGCTCGGACGGCTTCGGTTAGCGCATCCTCCTGATTCGCCGCGCGAATCCGCATCCTGGCGTCACCAGCATAAGCCGCGACCTCCGCATAGAAGGTGTCGATCGTGTCAGAGTTGAGCCGCGAGGTGTTAGCTAGTTGAACCCATCCGGGACTCTTATCTACGGACCGTAACTGTTCAGTAAGGTTTACCCAGAACAGTTCCTTCTTTTTCATGTCGTAGACGACGCCGATGATAGGGATGCGACTTTGCCCCCAGTCGTCGAAATGGTCATCTATGGGGATCGCATACCCGTTGACCCTTTTATACTTCTTGCCACTCTTCACCTGAATGGCAATCCAGTAAGGCGTCCTCTTGCTGCCGCGCGTGAAGTTAACGATCATGTCCTCGCCGTGATCGTTCCCTCCGTCGATCTCCTGAACGAGGTGATCGTGTTCCTCAAGAAGGGCGCGAAGGGCGTTAACGCCCGCCCTCTCGATCTTGCGACTGCCACGGACAGTTGACACTGGCCCCCCTGAAGTCAGCGACCGCCAGGATATCGGCAGGCACCGACAACCGGGGCTGGTCACGTCCGCCTAACCACCCGCTGACCTGGTCTTCTCAAAAGTCGTTCGTTGTATTGGTCTTTGTCCAGTGCACTGACGGCCGCCATCGTTCGCTGCCGTCTGCTTACCGTCTCTGACCTGCTATTTGACCCCTGCGAACGCCCCGAACAGCCGCGCGGACAGTTGGAAAGCGTGCACCAGTGCTGACGCTGGCGTACAGGCCGCATCGGTGCTCAGCCCCGCTGTCAGACAGGCACTGTACGGTCCGCTCCATGGCTGAAAGACCTACGACGAACTGGCGCGATGGCATAGTCAAGGAAGCCGAAGAGCTTGCCGCCGGCACCCTGGACCCCGAGTGCGCTTGCATGGCAGAACTGTTCCCCGAAGAACTGCTCACGTCGACCGATGCCGTCCTCGACACCTTCGAGAGGGAGCTTCCCGGCCTGAGCGAGGCAGACGACGCGCAGATCTTCGGCGTCGTGGAACGCGTCGTCCTGGCCCTGAACGCCGTGAACGAAGCCCACAACGAAAGCGCCTACGAAACCGACGAGCGCGAGCAACTGTGCGACTTCATCGACCAATCGCTGACCGAGCACGGCATCGACATCGTCGCACTGGCCGCCCGGCATGGACTCGGCCGTTACCAGATCACGGACAAGTGGCGGAAGTGGTGAGCCGCTCGCTGAGGCTGCCCGCTGGGCACCCGTTCCTGACACAGCACCACTGCCGCACCACAGCCGCACCAGATCCAGCGGGGAACAGCGGGGAACCACGGTGAAAGCAACCGAGCCCGGCGAGACGACCGTTCAACCGTTCGCCCAGGTCAGCTCCACAACCCGCCCCAAATGCCCGCAGCTTCCCAAGCTGATAGCTCCAGGCGCCGCCGTCACGGGTCGGCCGTCGTAGCTTGCTCGGGTCGACGGCATTGGCAGCGTGGTTGAGGCCGGTGGGGGTGCAGCGAGACACACGCGTGCGTGGTCGGTTGACGCACCCGCCGTCGTGGCTGACTGTCATCGGCTGAGGTTCAGACTGGCCGCATCGAAAGTGCCGATCGTCAACCGAACGCGCTGAAGCTGGGCCGTCCCTGGGCCGTCCGAGGCTGCTCGACAGTGGCCAATGACGACCAACGACGACCACCAGGCGCACAGGCCCACCGCCTCTGAGCAGGGAAAACCCAGCTCACCAAGATCCCTGACAAGACCCAGGGCAAGAAGAAGTAAGCCCGCAGCCAGTAAGCCCCCAGCCTGCGGTTCCCGGCAGGGCGGGGGCTTCTTGGTGAGGTGGAGCCGTCTCCTGGCCGTCAATTGCCCGGCTGAGCCGTCGGACGCCGCCGAGGTGCGGGCCCGGACTGCTTACGCGCCTCGGCGAGCCGACGGCCGCGTGCCTCGGCGAGGAGCCGGCGAGACCCCGCCTCCACGTCGGCCGGCTCGCACCACCGGTCCGTCCACTGCTGTCGTCCGAGTTCTCTGCACCGGGCCCGCCGGAAGGCCCGCCGGATCGCTCGGGACCGCCCGACCTCGGCGCCACCTGTCGTGCGCAGAGTAGATGTCAGTGCGGCGCAGGGTTGTGTCAGTGAGCAAGCCATGGTGGGTGCACTCAGATGTGCAACTCGGGCGGGAAGCCGGTCCAGCGCAGCTCGGCGGGCAGATGCCGCATGTCGTTGAAGAAGAGGACGGTGGCGGGCCGACCGGGCGCGTATCGGATGACCGTCAGGGCGGCGTTGCAGTGGTTGAGGCCGAGCCAGCGCCACTTCGGCGCATGCATAGCGTCCCGGACGAGCCAGGCGACCAGGAAGTTGTGTGTGACGAGCAGCTCGTGCCGGTCCTCTTCGCCTGTGACTTGAATCGCTTGATGTCGTGATTCTGGCGGAGCTATCTGTCCTACGGTCCGTTGCCGGCCTCGGCTCAACCGGTGACGTTTGCGGTGCTCGAAGTCCGCAGGTAGCTGTACACGGTTTCGCGGCTGATGCCGAACTCCTTGGCCAGCGCGGCCTTTTGTTCCCCGGCGGCGGCCCTCTCACGTAGCTGCCCGGCCTGCTCGGGGGTGAGGGCGGGCTTGCGGCCGGTGTAGGCGCCGCGCTGTTTGGCGGCGGCGATGCCCTCCTTCTGGCGTTCGAGGATCAGGGCGCGCTCGAACTCGGCGAATGCGCCCATGACCGACAGCAGCAGCGTGGCCATCGGGGAGTCCTCGCCGGTGAAGGTGTACCCCAACCGCACGGCGGCCACAGTCGTTAGGGCAGGAGGCCGAGCTCCCGCTGGATCCCGATCCCTGATCTGCGGTCCACCCGCTATGGACGCAGCTCCAGGGAGATGTGCGGGGACAAGGCGCGGATGAAGTCGGGCGCGTCGAAGATTTTGCCTGCGGAGGCGGCGCCGACCGTCCTGGTCCGTCCCGTGAGGATGCGGTCAACCGCTTCCACCACGAGTGGCGCGGTGACGGCGTAGATGTCCTGACCCCTCGCCGCAGCGCGCCGTTCGGTGCCGCCGGAGCGCACGACGACGTCGACGAGGAAGGTCTGCGCGGACCGCCCGCGCGCGTCGACCGCGGCTGGCGTCGGTGTGTCCGGGGCCGCCACGTCCCTGGCCGCTTCGACCGTCATGTAGGTGCGCACTTCGGGGATGGACAGGTGGCTGGGAATAGTGACGACGTCGGCCATCGTGAACTCCCCGATGACGGCCCGGGGGCCCATCGGGTCGGGGAAGGGCCACTCCAGGGTCGGCGGGCTGTCATGGCGGTGCTCCAGCCGCCCGTTCGTGTACACGACGCGTCCGCCGCGCCGCCGCTGCCGGGAAACCGCGCCCGCCGTACGAGTCCCGGCGGTGGGGTGCCAACTGCTCAGCCCGTACGCGATGTGGGCCTCGTCAGCCGCCGTCCAGTCGCCCATCGCGGCGGTGACCAGGAGGTCGCCGAGGCCGCCGTAGAAGGCCATCGCTGGGACGATCACCACTCCTGCGGAGCGAGCGCGGTCGGTGAAGTGCGTGAACGTATCGGCGTTGGCCTCGATCTCGGCCGCCACGTCCACATACGGGATCCCAGCGCGAAGGGCCGCCTCGATCACGGGGGTAGCCGTCGTAGCGAAAGGCCCGGCACAATTGATCACGGCCGCCGCATCGGCCATTGCGCGGTCGAGCGAGGCCGGGTCATCGACCGACGCTGGGCGGGCGTCCAGCTCGGTTTCGTACGCCAGCGCCTTCAGCTTGTCGGCGTCGCGGCCGGAGAGGACCGGGAGAAACCCACGCTCCCTCAGCTCCGCCACCACGAACCGCCCGGTGTGCCCGTACGCGCCGAACACCGCCACCGTCTGGCCCGATCCCATGGGTTCTCCCCTGTACTCGAATGATCCGCTGCGATCTGTCACGGACATCCTGGCGAGCCCCGGCACCTCACCGCGACTGTCTGGAACGCCATGCCCCATACAATTCCGGACATGACTACTGTCGCGCTGGCCGTCACCGACGGCATGCTGCATTTCGAGCTGGCCCTGGCGTGCGAGGTCTTCGGAGCCAACATGACCGGCGTGGCAGACCCCTGGTACAGCGTCGCCACCTGCGGACCGAGCGCCGTGCGGCTCGGCCGGTTCCGACTGGAGCCCGACCACAGACTCGACCGCCTCTCGCGCGCCGACACCGTGATCGTCCCGGGCTGGGCCGACGTCGACGAGGATCCGCCCGGAGCCCTGGTCGACGCGGTCCGCATGGCTCACGAGGCGGGCGCACGCGTGGCCTCCCTCTGCACGGGCGCCTTCGTGCTGGCCGCCGCCGGCCTGCTGGACGGCAAGCGTGCGACCACGCACTGGGCGCACACCCAGGAACTGGCCGCCCGCTACCCCCGAGTGACGGTGGACCCGGGCGTCCTCTACGTGGATAACGGCAGCGTGCTCACTTCTGCGGGCAAAGCCGCCGCCATGGACCTGTGCCTGCACCTCGTCCGCCTCGACCACGGCTCGTCGATCGCCAATACCCTCGCCCGCCGCCTGGTCATGCCGCCACACCGGGACGGCGGCCAGGCCCAGTTCGTGACCACCCCCGTCCCCGCGCCGGACAACCACCCGCTCGCCGAACTCTTCCCCTGGGTGATCCAACGGCTGGACCATCCGCTCACCGTGGAGGACCTGGCCCGCCAGGCACGGATGAGCTCGCGCAACCTGGGCCGCCACTTCAGGTCGGCGACCGGCACCACCCCACTGCAATGGCTGCTCACCCAACGGATCCGCCACGCCCAGGAGTTGCTGGAGACCACCAACGACACCGTCGACACCATCGCGGCGGCCACCGGCATGAACACCGCGACGACACTGCGCCGGCACTTCAACCGCACGGTCGGCGTGCCTCCGGACACCTACCGTCGCACCTTCCGCGCGCGGACCCGCCCCGACCCGAACGACACGACGCAGACGACTTCAGACATCTACGCAGACGAGTTCGGAAACTGACACCACGTTCACTCGTACGGGTGAACGCGACAGGTGTTCGGGAAGTGCGCCGGGCCCCTGTCGGAGACTGCCGATCATGCAGGGGGAGGACGCGTCCAGACGCGCCGCGACAGTGGCCCGGCTGGCCCAGTTGAGGGACGCCGAGCAGCTGTCGGCCGCGCACGTCCGGCTGGCGGCCGAGGGATTGGGCGTCACCGAGCGCACGGTGTGGCGGTGGCTGTCCGCCGGCACCACCCCCGAACCCCGCGGTCCTGCCCCATACGTACTGAGCGATGCCGACCGTGAGGCGTACGCGTTGTACCGGGGGAACGTCTCCGCCGTGCACCGCGCCCGCCAGGCGGTCGTTGACGGCGACGGCACCACGGCGGGCGCCCCGGTCCCCGACTTCCTGCGCGAGGGATGGGCGGGTGCCGCCCCGGCTGCCCTGCGCACGTTGCAGGTCGCCTTTGCCCGCGAGCTCACCCCGGCCGAGCGCGAGGCGTGGAAGGTCGGCGAGTCGGGGCGCCGGGCGAAGTCGGTCTATCTGCAACGCCCGGACGAACCGCGCGGCCGGACCTGGGAGATGGACCACAAGCAGCTGCCGATCCTCGTGCACCCGCCGAGGGGCAAGCCGATCTGCCCGTGGATGACCACGATCGTCGACGACGGCACCCGGGCCCTGCTCGGGTGGTCGCTGGCGGTGACCCCGCACGCGGGCACGGTCCTCACCGCGATGCGCATGGCCCTGGTCCACGAGCCGGAGCTCTCGCCGTTCGGCGCGGTGCCGGCCCGCGTACGGATCGACCGCGGTCTGGAGTTCGCCGCCGGGACGATCCGCGACGTGATGGCCGCGCTGTGCGTCACCGTCCACCGCCTTCCGGCGTTCACCCCGCATCGAAAAGGCAAGGTGGAGCGCGTCAACCTGACGATCGAGCAGACCCTGATCTCCCTCATGCCCGGCTTCACCGGCGGGCCCCGGGACGCCTCGGGACGCCTGTACGGACCCGTCGGCGACAGCCCGGCCGCCAAGCGCGCCGCCGAAACGGCGGGCACCGGGCCGATGCCCATCGAGGTGTTCGTCGAACGGCTCGCCGCCTGGGCGCGCTGGTACAACACCGAGCGCCCGCACCGGATGCTCCAGCGGCGCACCCCGCTCCAGGCGTGGGAAGAGGACGAGGCGCCGCTGCACCGGATCGAGACGGAGAAGCTGCGGCACCTGCTGATGGCCGGGGACGAGCGGGTCATCGGCAAGGACGGCATCCGCTTCAACGGGTTCGCCTACGTCGCCCCGGAGATCCAGGGCCGGGGTGGTCAGGTCGTCCAGATCCGCTACATGCCGCACGATGACCGGACCATCGAGGTCTACCTGGCGGGCAAGCACCTGTGCACCGCGACCCCGACCGGGCAGCTCACCCCGGAGCAGACCGAAGCCTTCCGCCAGCAGCAGCGCGACGAGGCCGCCCGGCACGGCCGCGAACAGCGCAAAGCCTCCCGCCGTGCGCGGCGCGAGCTCACTCCTATGACCGGTGACACCCCGCCCGCCGAATCCCGTCTCGTCGCGGAGAAGGTCGGCCGTGACTCCTCGCGCAAGGCTCTGGACGCGGCCCTGCGGGCCCGCTCCTCCACGTCCCTGCTCGGAATCACCCCCATCATCAAGAAGGAGTCATAGATGCCCCGGCACTTCGCCGACCTGACCGGCGCCGCCACGTTGCCGACGGGCACCTTCCAGCTTGCCCACCGCATCGTGGACGACTTGGTCGCCAACAACGCCACCGGCGTCATCCACGGCCCGGCCGGCACCGGCAAGACATACGCGGTCGAGGCCACCCTGGAGGACCAGGCCAGCCGCGGCGGACCGGCGGTGTGCTCGCTGTCCTTCACCGCCCGGCCGACCATGCGTCTGGTCGCCGACCACCTCCTGGCCGCGCTCACCGGCATCGAGGCCCCCAAGTCCCGCAACCGGTTCCACATCACCAACCGGCTCTTGGACCTGCTCTCCCACCCCAAGCGTCTCGTTGTCGTGGACGAGGCCCAACGCCTCAACAGCGACTGCATCGAGCTGCTGCGGCACCTGCACGACGACCCGAAGACGAAGTTCGCCCTGCTCTACGTCGGCGGTGACGGCTGTTGGGAGGTCCTCTCCCGCGAGCCGATGCTCCGCTCCCGCGTCTTTCGCCGCCTGCCCTTCCGCCCCCTGGCGGCGAACGAGATCCCCGACCTCATGAGGGACTACCACCCCATCTACACCGACGCGGACGACGCACTGCTGCGGCAGATCGACGAGCTGTACGGGCAGGGCACCATGCGCGACTGGGCCGCCTTCACCCACACCGCCGCCGGACTGTGCCAGGCCGCCGGCCGGACCCGGGTCGACGTCGAGGTCATCGACAACGCCCTCACCCTCCTCGGCGGCGGCGTGTATGCCTGACACCACCACCGCACCCGACCAGGGTCTCAACCGGTACCGAGCGGCCGGGCCCCGCCTGGTCTTCGTCCGCAACCGAGACGACGACCACCGCATCGTGCGCCGCCTGGCCGCCGTCGAGGGCCCCAGCCGGCTCGTCGTACGCCCCACCCCCGCCGGCCGCACCAGCGACCTGGCCCTGGACATCCTCACCGCCACCGGCCGCAGCCCCGCCACCCTGCTCGCCGACCGCACCCCCGCGCCCGACGCGTGGCGTCAGGCCGCCGCCTGGCTGTCCGCCGACCAGATTCGCCACGTCGTCATCGACCGCGCCCACCGGCTCCCCGACGGGGCCCTCGAACTGCTCGCCGAACTCGGACGCCGCACCGGCTCCACGGTGTGGTTCATCTGGCCCGTCACCGAGAATGACAGGTACGTCGAGCCGCCCATGCGCGAATTCCGTGACGCCGGGTACCGGTTCGACGCGATCGACCTGATCGCCTTCATGCGCGAGCTCCCGCCGTCACCGCGGGCCCTGACCAATGGCCTGCGCGCCGACACCAAGACCCCGTGGGCCGAAGGAACGGGCCCCGACCTGCCCTTGCAGGACTTCCCCGTCTTCCTCACCCACTGCCGCGCCAAGCTGCCCGGCAACACCTTCACCGCCGTCACCGACGTCTACGAGCGCGAGGTCCACCTCGCCGACCAGTGGCTGTCCCGCCGCGGCCTGACCGGGCACCACAGCGCACCCGGCAGCGAACGGCACACCCGCGCCCTCGGAGCCCGTCTCACCTTCTACCTGCGCGACCACCGCATCGGTCCGGCCCCCGACCAGGCCCACGCTCTCGTACGGCTCCGCGCCGTCCAGGTCGTCCTGTTCCTGCGCGGCTACCTCCTGCGCTGGCAGATGGAAACCCTCGGCACCGGCCCCACCACCCGCCTCCTCAGCCAGCTCACCCCGCGCATCTGCGACAAGCTCCGCACCGCCGGCTCTCCCGAAGCCGCCGCCGCGAGTGCCCTGTCCATCCACCTCTCCCACGGACCCACCGGCTTCGGCCTGATCACCTGCGGCAACACCGCCCCCGACGGAAGCAGCGTCCGCCTCCCGCATACCGGCAGCCAGTACGAGGCCGAGGAGACCCGCTACCTCCGCGTCCCCTGGAAGTGGAGCTCCCACCACCACACCCCCGTCGAACTCACCGCCCTCCAGGTCCTCCACCTCCAATCCGACGATCCCGTGCCCCTGCCTGAGCACGCCGCCCCGCTCGTCGCAGCCCACCTCGCCTCCCGGCGCAGCCAGGGCGCCACCGACACCGACCCGCTGTTCATCCACGACAAGGATCCCGGCCGCAAGAGCCCGGAGCTCCACCTGCGCGAAGCGGTCATGCGGACCTGCCACCGCATCCACTTCAACCCGGCCTGGCTCCACCGCTCCCACTGCCGCCACGGTGACGAGACCGCCCACGACGCCGCGGCCGCCGGGTGGATGCACTACCGCGGCCTCGACCTCATCGCCCTCAGCAACGACATACGAAGCCGCCTGTGAGAAAGCGGCAGCGGTCCACCCCGTGGCCGCGCGAGATCAAGCGCGAAGGCCCCCGCCGGCGCCGGGACGGTGTTCAGACTTCCCAGCTCATCAAGCGGCGCCTGCTCGCCGCCGGGATGACCGGCTGGCAGCTTGCCGACCTCCTGGGCGTGCACGAGCATCAGATCGACCTCGAAGAACTTCCCGACCTGCCCGTCCGCGTCCTGCTCGAACTCGCCCGCCGCCTCGATATCCACCCCGCCGACCTGATGACCGGCTCCGACGAACTCTTCGAGCGCCCCCGCGAACGTCAGGTCCGCGACCGCCGTTCCGTCGGGGCCGACCGCGACGCGCTCACCGTCATCACCGCGCTCGCGTACGCGGACGGTCCCCTCACCGCCGATGCCCTCGCGCTCGCCCTGATCTGGACCCGCCACCGGCTCGACGCGGCCCTCGATTACGCCCGCGTCCACCCCGACGTCGGCGGCGCGCTCGTCCTGCGCGAGGTCCCGCCGGAGGCATACACCGCCACCCCGCGCCTCGACGTCCTCGCCCCGCACGAGGCCGACGCCCTCGCCGGGCGGAAGAACCCCCGCCCATCCGTACGCGGACCCATCCAGCCCACCGAGGCCGAGGTACTCCTCCGCGTCTGGGTCGACGGCGGCATCGACACGAACGACGCCGCGCAGCGCCAGGCCCTCGATGATCTCGCTGCAGCCGACATGGTCACCCGCGGCGACATTATCGACCGCTTCCACGACCACGTGCTCTACAGCCTGCGGATGCTTCCCGAGCCGTCACCGTCTACTGACACGGACTCTGCGTTCCCACTGTCATAACCCTGCGCATCCCACTGACATCTGCCGTGCGCACGACACGGACTGCTTACGCGCCTCGGCGAGCCGACGGCCGCGTGCCTCGGCGAGGAGCCGGCGAGACCCCGCCTCCACGTCGGCCGGCTCGCACCACCGGTCCGTCCACTGCTGTCGTCCGAGTTCTCTGCACCGGGCCCGCCGGAAGGCCCGCCGGATCGCTCGGGACCGCCCGGCCTCGGCGCCACCCGGGGCAGCAATCACGACCCCCTTAACGCATACTCCAGTATGCTTGCCGTATGTCCTCGACGACTCGCATCACCGTCACCCTGCCCAGCGACCAGGTGGCGGAACTCCGCAAGCTCACGGACAACGTGTCCGGCTACGTGGCGGAAGCGGTCGCCCGCCAGATCCGGCACCAGTTGCTGGGCGACGACCTGCGACGCCATGAAGAAGAGCACGGGGAGTTCAGCGACGAGGAACTGGCGGAGGCCCGGTCGAAGATCTTCGGCGCCCCTGCCCCCTCCAAGGACGCGGACGCCGCATGACGGGGCGCGTCGAGACCGTGGTCCTGGGCTCGGAAGGGCTTTCGGCCTGGATCGCGCAGGACCGCAAGTTCCTCGCGCTGCTGCGGGTGTTCCACGAGATGGGTGCCGACCTCGTCATCGGAGCGAACACCATCGTGGAGGTCAGCCACTCGCGTACCGACATTCCACGCCTCAACTGGGTCCTGTCGCGCGTCAAGGTGGAACCGGTCACCGAGCAGGCGGCGAAGGCCGCCGCAGAGCTCCTCAAAGCAGCAGGGCTAAATGGCCACAAGTACGCCATCGACGCCACCGTGGCCGAAGTAGCCCTTCGCCAGCCACAGCCGGTCGCGCTGCTGACGTCCGACAGCGACGACATGACCAAGCTCTGTGGCAGCCGCGTCCGGATCATCTCCCTGTGACTCACCGGCCCCTTCGAGAAGACGCGCCTCGGCACTCACTCATCGGGATGCTCCATGGCGTGCAACCTTGGTGGACGTCCACAGCGCCCCCGCTGCTCGCGCCCCACCCATAGGTGAGAGCGCGAGTTCGAGGCCCCCACCTCGGCCGGCTCCACACCGGCCGCGTAGAGCCTCTGCTCCAGAACCTCCCAGTCCTGCACGGCTTTCTTGGGCATGGCCACCCCCTCGCCCTAATCGCTGGCGCACTCGTGGTGGAGCTGCTCGGCCAGGGGGATGCGGTCGCGGTACCAGCGCTCCCAGTCTCCGGCCTTGTCACCGCCGAGGAGCAGCAAGGCCGGGCGCGTCGGATCGAAGCCGAAAAGACCTCGCAAACCATCGATCCTCGCACGCAATCGCGATGGCGTCCCTTGTCGTGCAACACCG
>NZ_JBHSPC010000015.1:0-2383 GCF_042656345.1 Streptomyces incanus | reverse complement strand
CAGCAAGCTGACGGGCTCCCGCGAAGGACCGAGGCTAACCTGCCATCAGGTCAGATCGTCGGTGTCTCGTCGACGACCTCTTTGTGCGGTTCGACAATGAACCTCCAGCCATCGCTGGGCTCCATGAATCGCACGCGGGTCGGGTAGATGTCCAAGGCGCGGCGGTCGCGGTTCTGGCTGCTCGCGTTCTTCCGCCCCCGGGCCGGCTCTTCGAACAAGTCGACCTTGACGTCCGGCACCGTGACGACTTCCTCACTCCAGCGCTGAACGATCCCCGCGCCGAAGGCGTCCCGGGCGGCGGAGTAGAGCGACTCCAGGGATTCCTTGTTCCCGTTGGGCACGAAGAGGGCGAGATTCAGGAGGACGCCGGCATTCTGGAGAACCTCGATTTCTTCCCCTGCCTTGTCGGCAACCCAGATCCCGGGCTCTTCGGCATTGTCCGGGAGAACGCGGATCTCCTGACCGAATATCGTCCTCGCGGTGAAGGACCCTCCCTCGAAATTCTTACCCGGCTCCGTAAGGGAAGCCGGGGCGTAGCAGTCGAGAGGAAGGCCATCCATCTCTGCCGAGACGAAGATTCCGTCCTGGAGACTCAACTCCGAAACCTCTTCGGCCGTAAGACGTCGAGCCGTGACCTTCTCGGTATTCACGCCATTCCCCTTTTTTCGCGGCGTCCTGTGAATTCATAGAAACTCTACCACGAAAACGATCACTCAACTCCCGTCCAATTCCCCTTGGGAGAACAGCAGAAGAGTCTTCCCGCGTCACCGGCGAAACGTGGCAAGCGTAGAGGAATGATGCGCGATTCAAGAGGTTACCCACCCGTTCCAACGGCACTTTCGGCAACCAAGTCAGCCGTCAAGTGAAATGACGAGCAAACCGGGCCGAATGGGAAAAGGCAGACAGAGGGCGCCTTGCTGCTCAGCATTGCGCCGTGCTTGCGCTCCCCTCGCGAGGGGCCAGACCGGCCCGCGCCGCGATCTGTGCGTACGACATCCCTTGCGCGTGGAGGTCCCGCACCACCCGCCGTCGGAGCCGGGCCAGTTCGGTCACCCCGTGCTGCGCGTCGGCCGGCCGGGTCGTGACCTCACGCAGGAACAGGTACGGATCGCCCAGGGCCTGTTTCGGAAGCCGGGGAGAGTGTCGGTTCTGAAGGGAGGCGTTCGTCCTAGGGTGAGAGGCGGCCGCAGGAGGCCAACGGTCGAGGGAGCCATGTATGACGCGGTACCTGATCTCGTTCGATGACGGCGCGATGACCTTCCCCGAGGAGGAGTTGCCCGAGGTGGCCGAGGCCTCGCACGAGGTGGTGCGTCAGGCTCAGGACGCCGCTGTGTGGGTCTTCGGTGGTGGACTGGAAAGGCAGCGGGCAAGCGTCGTGGCCACCGACGGGACCGTCACCAACGGCCCGTACCCGGAGACCAAGGCGGTGCTCGGCGGGTTCTCGATCATCGATGTGCCCTCACGCGAGGACGCGCTGGAGTGGGCTGCCAAGATCGCTGCCGCGTGCCGCTGTGCGCAAGAGGTCCGGGAGATCATGCCCGACCCGACCGTCTGATCGAAGACGACCCGCCGCGGCTGGGGCCTGGTTCGGAGGCGGCTTGTGACCTGCGGGATCGGCATGCTGCGGGCCTGCGGGCGATGCGGTTGGACGGCATGATCTGACGGACGGGGCGTGGGCGGTGGTCGAGGCGTTGCCGCCGGTCGCAGGGTGCGGTCGTCCGGCGCGGAACCTACGTCGGCAAGTCGACGGGATCCGGCACCGGGTCCGGGCGGGGTGCCCGTGGCGAGACGTGCCCGAACGGCAGGGGCCGTGGTCGAGCCTGTATCGGGTGTTCCGCCGTCACCAGCGCGAGGGCGTCTGGAACCAGCTCCTGGACGCGCTGCGGACCCTGGCCGACGGGGGCGGGCAGATCTGCTGGAAGTCTCGATCGACTCCGCGATCACGCGGGCGCACCAGCATGCCGCCGGCGCCCGACGGGACAGCGCCGGGCAGAAGGAGCCGCCAGGGGGCGAGTCCGCCGCTCACGGGCTGGGTCGTTCCCGGGGCGGGTCGTTCCCGGGGCGGGTGGACGACGAAGATCCACGCGGCATGCGAGCAGGGGCGGAAGCTCATGGGGTTGGTCGCCACCGCAGGGCGGCGGGGCGACAGCCCGCAGTTCGCCGCGGTGCTCGACCAGGTCCGGGCGAAGCGTCCCGGCGGGGCCGGGCGGCCACGGACGCGCCCTGACCGGGTCCGAGCGGCTATGGAATCGAGCGTCGCGACGCAGCCACCGGGCAACACGACACGCCCACCGAGGCCGACCACGTCACGATCGTCACCGAGGCCCTGACCGGAAAACTCAACGGTCAGATGGGTATGGCGGGGTAGCCCCTCGGCGGTGAT